>CAIOZP010000654.1 GCA_903862805.1 uncultured Fibrobacterota bacterium | reverse complement strand
TGCTGTTGACTATTACAATAAGCAATCATCAGGGCTGGGTTATGAATTCGCGGCAGAGGTCAGGAAAACATTTGAAAGAATAAAACAGTTCCCAGAGGCTTGGACAAATTTCTCCCAAAGATCCCGCCGATGCATTTTGAATAAATATCCTTATGGCATTTTGTATGTGATATCCGCTCAAACGATAAAAATTGTCGCAATTATGCACTTGAAGTCGCATCCTAACAGGTGGAAAAATAGAATCAGGGATGGTAGATAATTTTTCTACGCTGCCAGACGGAGCTTCGCCGCCCCGTATTACTATAATAAAGATGCTCTGCGATCATTTTTTACTTCAAAAAACTCTGCGCATTTCGTATTTTCCTCTTCCGATTCAATGAGCCTGTGATTGCAGGCGCTAAACGTTTCAGACTGGATATGCAAGGCAATGAGCGAGCAGACAGAACCACAGTATAACGCGTCGAATATTACCACACTCAAAGGGCTTGAGGCAGTTCGCAAGCGTCCGGCAATGTACATCGGCAGTACGGGAGCGTCGGGGCTTCACCATCTTGTTTACGAGATTGTCGATAACTCTATCGACGAAGCGTTGGCTGGCTACTGCGATACCGTGTCGGTGACCATTCACAAAGACAATTCGATTACTGTGGTTGACAACGGCCGTGGCATTCCGGTTGACTGGCACGAAGAAGAGAAGATGAGCGCGCTTGAGCTGGTGCTTTGTACTCTTCATGCGGGCGGCAAGTTCGATAATTCCAACTATAAGGTTTCGGGCGGCCTGCACGGTGTCGGCAGTTCGTGCGTGAATGCGCTATCGGTACATCTGCGCGCCGAGATTCGTCGTGATGGCAAAACCTACATGATGGAGTTCTGCCGTGGTGCCAAGACCGGTGAGATTGCCGAAATCGGGCCGTCCGATACAACCGGTACCACGATTCACTTCCTGCCCGATGCGGATATTTTCGAAGAGACCGAATACAGCTTTGACATTCTTTCGAAGCGTCTGCGCGAGCTCGCCTTTCTTAACAAGGGCGTGAATATCAATATCGTTGATGAGCGCGAAGAGAGCCGCCATCACGAGTTCTGTTATCCGGGTGGACTGGTTTCGTATATCGAATACCTCAACGAGAACAAGCAGCCGCTGCACGACAAGCCGGTTTATTTTAATCACCGATCCGGCAACCTCGATATCGAGGTCGCGTTTCAGTACAACACGACTTACCAAGAAAACATTTATTCTTTCGCCAACAACATAAATACTCACGATGGCGGCACGCACCTGACCGGTTTCAAAAAGGGCCTGACCCGCGTTGTGCTTAAATACATGACCGACAACAAACTCGTGAAGGATCAGAAGCTCGAAGTGAAGGGCGACGATCTTCGCGAAGGCCTCACCGCGGTAATTTCCGTTAAGATGCCGGAGCCGCAGTTTGAAGGTCAGACCAAGAACAAGCTTGGCAACTCAGAGGTTGCTGGTCTTGTCGAATCGTATATGAACGAGCACCTCACGGCCTTCCTCGAAGAGAATCCGCTGATCGCCCGCAAGGTTGTCGATAAGGTTGTGAACGCTGCCATCGCCCGCGAGGCTGCGCGCAAGGCCAGTCAGCTTGCCCGCCGCAAGTCGGTGATGGACGGCGGCGGTCTTCCCGGGAAACTCGCCGACTGCCAAGAACGCGATCCATCTAAGTGCGAGATCTTCATAGTCGAGGGAGACTCTGCAGGTGGTTCTGCGAAAATGGGCCGCGACCGCACGTTCCAGGCTATCCTTCCGCTCAAGGGAAAGATCCTCAATGTCGAAAAAGCGCGACTCGACCGCATTATCGGTCACGAGGAAATCCAGGTGATGATCCAGGCTTTCGGCTGCGGCTTCGGCGACGATCCCGACTATGGCTACAAGCCAGAAAAACTGCGTTACCACAAGATCATCATCATGACCGATGCCGACGTTGATGGCGCGCATATTCGCACGCTGCTGCTGACCTTCCTGTTCCGCTACATGCCGGAGCTTATTACCAACGGATACGTTTACATTGCCCAGCCGCCGCTTTATAAAATCAAGGCCGGTAAGGAAGAACGCTACCTCTTCTCCGACGAAGAGAAAACGAAGCTCGCCGAAGAATGGCGCGACCGAAAGAACGTTGGTATTCAGCGCTTCAAGGGTCTTGGAGAGATGAACCCAGACCAGCTTGCTGATACCACAATGAATCCTGAGACACGTTTGCTTCTTCAGGTGAAGCTTGAAGACAGTGTTGAGGCGGATAGAATTTTCACTATGCTGATGGGTGAAGATGTTCCGCCGAGGAAGAAGTTTATTGAGGATAATGCGTGGAAGGTTTCTAATTTGGATATTTGATTTGGTGATTTTGGTTTTTGCCTTTGATTTGAATTTTTCAAAAGCAGAAGAATCAAAATCAGGAAGGGGTTAGCCACCCCTTAGACCCGCCAAGGAAGATGGGACGATAAAACCCCGTCGCACAGCTCCGCCCCCTTTCAAGGGGGCTAAGGAGAATTGAACGGCGGTGGTGATAGTTGGCTGATGCGATAGTGGTTGTTTGATAAATGGGGAATGGTGGTAGTTGAGCGGAGCCGAAAAGACCTCACCCCCTAACCCCCTCTCCTTCAGAGAGGGGGAACAAGAAATCTTCACCAGCAAGCTCTCCCTCTCTGAAGGAGAGGGAGTCGGAGGGTGAGGTCAATAGATTTGGAATTAAGGAAATGATTGCAATGACCAGCGAAGATCAAAACCGAGAAGCCCCCCAGTGGGCATGTTCCCGAGCTGGCGAGGAAAAAAGAACCGCCGATAGGCGGGGGGGGTGGGGTCACATCTTCCTTGGCGGGTTTAAGGGGTACGACCCGACCATTGGGAGGAATTTGTCGTTAACCCCTTCCTTCTTCTGTCTTATTGTCTTAGAAAATTGAATTCAAGAACGATGAAATTATTACTATCCAACGACGACGGCTTCGACGCTCCTGGAATGAAATTCCTTCACTCCGCGTTATATAAAAAGCATTCGCTCACGGTCTCGGCTCCGGCTATTGAACAGAGTGGAGTGGGGCATGCGTTTACTTATCGCAAGGGGATCAATCTTGTCGAGCGCGAATATGCCGATGGGACTCCGGGCTTTGCGGTTGCGGGGACTCCTGCCGATTGCGTGAAGGTGGCGCTTGGTCATTTGCTTGGCGAACTTCCCGATGCGGTTGTGTCGGGGATCAACAACGGCGACAATACTGGTATCGCGGGTTTTTATTCGGGAACTGTTGGCGCGGCGCGTGAGGCGGCGTTTTGGGGAGTTCCGGCGGTGGCGTTTTCGGTCGCCAATAACAGCGAGCAGTTTTATGAAGAATATGTCGATCTGATCGAGGGATTTGTTCTGCGTCTTACTGACAAGAGCATGACCTTCGGCGAGAATGGCAAGACAGTTTTTTACAATGTGAATTTTCCGGGTTGCGTGAGGGGCGAGTGCAAAGGTATTCGCGTTTGTCAACAGAGTCTCGCGTTTTATCGCGATACTTACCGGAAGAAAAATTCGGAGAACGGCGAGGCCGAGTACTGGCTGCGCGGCGTGAAAGAAGATGTCGAGAATTCCGACGACTTCGATGCGCGTGCAATCGAGAACAAGTGGATCACTGTGACTCCGCACCATTTTGATACAACCGATTTCGGTGTGATGAAGCGCATGAGCGACATCAATGCCGTCTGGAAGGAATAGAGCATGAACGAAGGAATCCGCAACAGCATCTTCATCGAAGAGGAGATGCAGAAATCGTATCTCAATTACTCGATGAGCATGATCACCTCACGCGCGCTGCCAGATGTGCGCGACGGACTCAAGCCGGTTCACCGCCGCGTTTTGTTCGGCATGAACGAACTCGGCCTTGAGCACAACAAGGCTCACAAGAAGTGCGCACGTGTGGTCGGTGACGTCATTGGTAAATATCACCCGCACGGCGACGCGCCGGTTTACGATACGCTTGTTCGTATGGCTCAAGATTTCTCGCTTCGATACACAATGGTTGACGGTCAGGGAAACTTCGGCTCTGTTGACGGCGACCCACCGGCGGCTATGCGATATACCGAGTGCCGCATGACGCATCTGGCCGAAGAGATGATGGCCGATCTCGACAAAGAGACGGTTGACTTCTCGCCCAACTACGACGAGTCGATGAAAGAACCGACAGTCATGCCTGCCAAGATTCCGTTCCTGCTTGTCAATGGAAGCACCGGTATCGCCGTTGGTATGGCGACCAATATGGCACCGCATAATCTTGGCGAAGTGATCAACGGCGTTTGCGCCACGATTGACAATCCGGAAATCGAAATAGACGACCTTTTCAAGTATATCCCCGGCCCCGACTTTCCAACCGGCGGACTGATTTATGGTCGTGGTGGAATCATGCTGGCGTACCGTACAGGCCGTGGCAAGGTCTTGGTTCGCGCTCGTGCCGAGGTTGAAAAACTTCCCGGTGATCGTGAGCAAATCATCATCACCGAGATTCCGTATATGGTCAACAAGACCACGCTGCTTCAGAAGATGGCGGAGCTTGCGCGTGACAAAGCTGTTGAAGGAATGTCGTTCATCCGCGACGAGTCCGACCGCTCTGGAATGCGCATTGTTGTTGGAATAAAGAAAGACGATTTCGGCGATGTTGTGCTGAACAAGCTCTTCAAGTTCACCGACCTTCAAACAACTTTCGGTATCAATAATCTCGCGCTTGTCAACAAGTCGCCGAGGCAGCTCAACCTGAAAGAGCTGATCACTTATTTCATTGAGCATCGTCACGAAGTTGTTGTGCGCCGCACGACATTCGACCTGAACAAAGCTAAAGATCGTGCGCATATCCTCGAAGGGTATCGCATCGCGGTTGACAACATCGACGAGATCGTGCACATCATTCGCGCGTCCAAAAATGACGAAGAGGTTTACACGCAGTTCGCCGAGCAGTTCGGGCTTACCGAAATCCAGAGCAAGGCGATTCTCGACATGCAGCTTCGCCGCCTCACCGGACTGTCGCGCGAGAAGATCGAAGCCGAATACCAAGAACTGCTCAAGCTGATCGCGCGTCTCGAAGAAATTCTTGGCAGCAAAGATATCCGCATGCAGATCATCAAAGACGAACTCATCGACATCAAACAGCGCTTTGCCGATGAACGCCGTACCGAAATCGTTGACGACGACAACGCTGACATCGACATCGAAGATCTTATTGCCGACGAAGACATGATTATCACCATGAGTCATCAGGGTTATATCAAGCGCACGTCGCGGAACACATATCGCTCGCAGCATCGCGGCGGTCGTGGTCTCAAAGGCATGGGCACCCGCGACGAAGATTTCGTCGAGACATTGTTTGTGGCGAGCACACATGCGACCATTCTGTTCTTCACGAACACCGGTCGTTGCTACAGCCTCAAGGTCTGGCGCATTCCGGAAGCCGGTCGCGATGGCCGCGGTCGTCCGATTGTGAATATCCTCAACCTCAAGTCCGAAGAAAAAATCGCCGCCTTCGTGCATCTGCGCGAGTTCGACGACACGCATTTTGTGGTCATGGCGACGCAGAACGGAACGATCAACAAGCAGCCTCTTACGGCATATTCGAACATCCGCAAAGATGGCCTCAATGCGATCAATCTCGACGATGACGACAGACTGATCGAGTGCAAGTTGACAGACGGGAATCAGGAGATAATCCTTGGAACGCGTCAGGGCATTGCGGTTCGTTTCTCGGAGAGCGCTTTCCGCGAGCTTGGCAGAAATACCCGAGGCGTTCGCGGCATCAGGCTTCGCGACGATGACAAGGTTGTCGGCATGGCCGCAGTGGTCGAGACCGATAGCATTTTCACCGTGACCGACCTCGGCTACGGCAAGCAGACGCCGGTGTCGGAATATCGCAAGACCGATCGCGGCGGCATGGGTGTTATCAATATGAAATGCACCGACAAGACCGGCTTGGTCGTTGGCTTGCGCATGCTTCCAACCGAAGTTGACATGCTACTTGTTACGAGAAATGGAATTATCATCCGCAGCTCTGGCGATCAGGTGCGAATGGTCGGACGCAACACGCAAGGCGTTCGCCTGATCAATCTCGACGAAGGCGATACCGTGATCGACGTCGCTCTTTGCGAAAAGGAACCACCGGAGGTTGAGATTCCGGAAGACGGATCGGAAGCGGTTGCAATTGGGAATGAAGAAACTGTTGCGGCTGTTGCAGTTGACGGAGAAGAGGTTTCTAATGTTGAGGGCGTTTCTTCTGAAGAAGCAACACCATTGACGGAAGAGAATCCGCCTTTGGAATAGTTTGCTGATTTTTTAGGTGAGATTATTTGAGGGGCAGATCCGGTTTGGGTCTGCCCCTTTTTTGATTTGTTCGTGGTCAGGAAAAACATGAATCAAAAAGTGAATACAGAAATGGTCGCTTCGGAAAGCGTTGCTTTCCTGCGCTTGTGTCAGGGGTTCCACCCCCGCAACGCCC
>CAIOZP010000653.1 GCA_903862805.1 uncultured Fibrobacterota bacterium | reverse complement strand
TTCTCTTTCACGGTAGCCGCGAGCGGAGTTCCCACTCCAACCTACAACTGGACAAAACAAGGTAGTCCCACGTCGCTTTCAACCTCCGCCACCTACACAAAAGCCAACTCAGTAATGGCCGATTCCGGCAATTACATTGTTGCAATTACCAACTCCAGCGGAACCGTTTACGATACGGCGCATCTGCTGGTAAGAATTCCGCCGGTCATTGCTTCGCACTCAAAAGACACAGCGGCTTTGCAGGGTCAGGCACTGACGATCAGCGTGCTTGATACAGTCGGATACCCTGCGCCGACATATTCCTGGAAACTCAACGGAGTTCCGGTGAGCGGCCAGACCGGCGATTCGCTGCATTTTGCATCGCTGTCGCTTGCCGATGCCGGAACTTATGTCTGTACTGCGACCAATGCAGGCGGAAGTGATTCTGCAACTATCGTGGTGTCGATCACTGCACTGGCAAAGCCGGTTGTTACTTTGCTTACCAATACAACCGACACTATGCCGCCTGGAGGTGGGTTCTACTGGATTGCGGTAAGTGTCACTGGCGCTCCTACGCCGACGCTTCAGTGGTACAAGAACGGCATAGCATTGGGCACTACCGCCAATATCACCGGCGTAACATCCGATACTCTCCGAATTGCGAGCACAACAGTGGCCGATACCGGTGTCTATATGGTCAAGGCTACGAATTCGCAGGGTGTTGATTCCCTGGTGAAGGTTCACCTGCTTGTTCAGATTCTTCCCCAGATTCTCACCAACAGCGGTTCAAAGACAATCGCCGTCGGCGACTCGACAACATTCAGCGTCACAGCAACCGGATTTCCTTCCGCGTTGACCTACGTATGGAAGCACGGAACAACGACACTTGTCGGATCAGGTAACTCATATCACATAACAAGTGCCACTTATGCCGACTCCGGTACTTATACTGTTGATGTCAGTAACGCTGCCGGAACCACTCAGCAGAGCTTTTATCTGACAGTTCACGCCGCATACACAAAGCCTGTATTTTCAACCGACAATCTGATGGTCAATGCCGCTGTTGCGATTGGCGACACATTCGTCTTTCCGGCGGTTGCGGCTAATGGAGTTCCGGCACCGACCTTTGCCTGGTACCGCTGCGGTGCTGATACTTCTGCCACCGGTACGAAGATCACAGATGGTAATACCCACACAATCAAGGACTGTGAGAAAAGTAACGGCGACAGTGCATGGTACTATTCTGTGGCAACGAACACTCAGGGTTCCACCAATTCCAAGAAGTTCCTTTTGTCGGTGCTGAAACCGGCTTCGATTTCGTCCGATCTCAGTTCGACGAAGTCTTTCGGCAACGGTCTGCCTGCTTCACTTGTGATCACGGCAGCCGGAGATCCTACGCTTAAGTATCAATGGTATCGTAACCGCACGGCGACTCCTATTGTCGGTAAGACCATCGACTCGTTGTATCTCGGCAATGCCGACAGCACGATCAACGACAGCGTATTCTGGTGCAATGTTTGGGTCAGCTCCAACGGAAGCGACACGATTGGGTCGGTTGTCAGCTCGGTCAAATGTACGGTCACGGTTGGCAAATACTACAACCCGTTCATTACGACAGTTGTGAAGTCTGCTCCGCACGACACCGTGAAGGCTAAGATAACGCTTTCGATTTCTGCCGCAGATGCTGCTGTTCTGCCGGTTGCGGCAACGCTCACCGCCTGGGCGGATTCGGTATATGTTGTGTACAACACCAAGGGACTTGCACCGGCGAACGATCCGACACATAACGTGAAGCTCGGATGGAAGGCTTCGGCGATTGTTGCTGCCACCAATCACACGATCTCGGTCACCGATTCAATTCATACCACGGTATCCGATACCGTTCCTATTTTGTTTGCCTCTACGGTACAATGGCGTGATCCATCGGCAAAAGACACACTGCTTGGATTATCGCCGATCAATCCGCCGCTTGTTCTTGCCGATACGATTCATCCGCAGAATGCAATTACCGCAACAGGTTCATATACCGGCACCCGATACGGCACCGATTCCGTAGCTGTCAATCTGACTGTTTCTGCTGATGACGCCGATTCGCTTTACGATTCGATTCTTGTGATCAAACTTTCCATAGATTCCGGAAAAACCGCACTTGCCGATTCTTTGAAATTAGCTTTCAAGCCTTTTGCAAAGAAGGGATATTCGGCAAATGTGGCAATGTTAATCGGAGCCAAGCCGGTTGAAAGACCATACGCAGTCGAGTGGTATGTTGTCGGAAAGAACCACCTTGTTTCGACAGAGAAATCATCGGCATTCACAGCCGGAATAGCACGACCGGTTTACCGCGGCACGATGAGTGTTCAGGCGGTCAACAATACTGCGAATCTGTCATGGGAAGCTCCAGACACGGCCGCCGATAGCATTAGAATTTGGTACGGAACACCTTCGTCACAGCCCGGCTTAACCGATACCACGATAAATCCCGGAACCGCGTTTCTTTTCAAGGGAACCGCACTCTACGACACCATTACCGGACTTGCTCCCGGCACGAAATACTGGTTCGGGCTTCAGATCCAGCGCTTTGGAGTCTGGTCTTATCTTGGTGCGCACACTCTTGACAGCATTGGAACCGCCGCTGCTGATACCTCGATGCGGGTGAACAATGTCATGCGGATCGATACGATACATTTCGATACGACCACCAATTCGCTTGTCATTTCATGGTCGGCCGATACCACCAAAGCCTTCCTGAACACAACAACCGATCCATCGAAGGTTTCGCTGATGTGGGGATATTCCTATGGCTTGGACAGTACGGCGTATCGCTCGGCCAAGAATGCACTGGGCTTCACCGGTTTCAGCAAGAAGTACAAGGGGACGCTCAGCTTTCCACTAAAAGGGCAGATCCGCTTCGACACAACCTGGTATGTTGGGCTATGGCTACATGCGCTCAACAGGCAGACAGCCAAGACCGGAACGAATGCCTTCCCGTCGGGTGCCGCCGATACCGCGTTCAAGGTACCGTCATTTACGTGGCAGATTATTCCGGATCTGACGCTTGATACTCTTGACAACTACTACGTTGACAACGGCAAAGTGGGGATTCACATAATTCAGCCGACCGATCTTGTTTTCGACACCATCGCGGCCGACAACAGCACGATAAAGGTACCCAAAGGATTTGTTCTAATCAATCCGCAGGGTGTGAAAGTCGTCAAGGCGACGGGATATGTGTCTCCATTGTACAAGATCGGAATTGCGTCGGGTCTTCTAACTGGCAAGATCACATCGAACCAGCTTGCTTTGTATCGCGATAGCGCCGGATATTTCAAGGTGATTTACGGCGATTCGCTTGGCGGCGGATATATGTGGGGAACCGCTTCGGGGACATTCAGTTACTATCTGTTAGCCGACACAATGAAGCCTGTCTGGAAGCTCACGAAGAACCGCGACACGATGAATCTTGCGGCATCCTGCACAACACTCGTGAAGGTATCCGACAACTGCGCGAATGTGCGCTGGAATGTTATCTACGGTTCGGGCGGCGATTCGTTGAAGTTTGTAACGCCATACAGCTATTTCAGCGATACTGCCGGTACGGCGAATCCGATTATCAGCAAGGATTCTCTCAACAAGATCAATGTGATGAGCGGTGCGCGCGCCTTCCTTCATATAAGCGACGGCGTTTATGATGACACGATTAATATTTCAAAGCAGATAGTTGTGGGCAAGTCTTACGCCACACTCGGCATCATGTCGTGGACTCCGGTTTCCGCACCGGATGCGCTCGACACGACGCTGCTGAGTTCGATACTTTCCGGAGTTCCGGATGCATCGGTCGATTGGAAATACGACAAGACGAAGATGCGCATATTCAGATTTGTTCCGCGTGCTGTAACTGCCAAGCACGTCGATTCGATTGTTGAATACACCGATTCCACAGCGAAGGATTTTGCCTTGGACGATCCGTCGAAAACGGTCTGGGTCAAGATAGCCAATCTCAAGAAGGTCAATACCAAGGTTACGTTCGACACCGGTGTGACAATGTCCCTGAAGGACACCTTCCATATTGCACTTGCGCCCAACACATGGACGGACTTCGCGTTGCCATATCAGTTCGACATCAGACTCGGCGATGTGATGGCGGCGACCAAGCGGTCTCTTGCTGCGGATACTGCGCAATTGGAGTTCTACCACTGGGTTTCCGACACAAGTGGAAACAAGACATATGTGCTTTCGGAGGTATATTCGCCGTTCCTCGACGGAGCGAATGCAAAACCCGACAGCACGCTTTGGTCATCTGCCCCGTCGAATGTCTATTCAGTGTTCAGCCACAGCAAGT
>CAIOZP010000652.1 GCA_903862805.1 uncultured Fibrobacterota bacterium | reverse complement strand
GGATGAATTTTGAAACCTGAAACTTGAAATTAAAAGTCTAGCGAACTGCGAAAGTTGTATTTCAAGTCTCACGTTTCAGCTTTCAGGTTTTTAGAGATACGTTCCGCGAAGCATTCCTCCGGCTAATAGCGGCTTTTCAATGGAACGGATACCGGCACTGCCGGGAACAGATGCGATCTTTGTCACAACGTTGTTCATAGCCGGAATCACGTCTGTTTCTGAACCGGAGACATCGGGACCATACGGCGGCCAGACGAGTCCGTTCGTCCAGTATTCCGGAGCGGAGCTAAGATAGAGAGACGGCGGCAGCGCGGACGACGGGCTCAGGGCATTCCACTCTGTCAAGCCTTTGACCATGTTGCCTTCGAGGTAGGTGTCGTGGCATGAGGTGTCGATGAAGAGGTGACCGGCAGCCGGAATGATGTTGGCTATTGCATTCTGGCTCTGCGAAAAATCGTGGATGTTGATCCCGCTGCGGGCTGTATCGGGCAGACGGTTGGTCCAGCCACGGGCGATGTCGTCGCTGCCGAAGTATCTGTTTCGGAATGTCGTGACGTGAGGACCGGTTGGCCCCCAGTAGTCGGCGTACGTTGCGTTATAACAGACGTTGCCTTCGAAGAGATTGTTGTGCGAATACATCCCATGCATAGACATGTCGGCTTCGGCCTGTATGGGCAGTCCCGTGCTGTCAACCACGAGCGGATCAAGCAGTCCCCAATTGTGATTGTAGTTATACCCGACCACGCAATGGTTGGCACCTTCCTTCATCACGACGGAATGACGCAGATGCTCGAATTCGTTGTTCTCGATGGAGACAACGGAGCTGCGGTTCTGCACGCAGACACCGTACCCGGCACCGCCAACACCGTACTCCCGTGCATAGCTGAACTTTGAATTGCTGATCGCAACGTTGTGCGAATATTCTACGATCACATGTCCGCGTGCCGTCTTGTACGACTCTACATTCTTCACATATCCGTTGCGGACAAAGCGCAGCGCGATATCGAAGATGTCGTTGAGGCCGAGAGGTTTGTATTTCGTTGTGTCAAGCATCCGGTGTTCGATATAGAGATCCTGTATGCCGATATTTTCTGTTCGATGCTTTGAATCGTATATGGAAATGCGAGGCTTCAGGGCATTCTTGAATGTAATTCCAATGTGCGGCTCAAGGGTGACAACAGATCCGTTTACAGCTGTGACTTCGGAGATCTGCCCGTAGGATTCGGCAAAAGCCGTGGGATATCCGCCACCTTCTGAAGAGTCGAGAGGATTATTGTATTTCTTGAACCAGTCAGCCGAGGTGTCAGCAGGAGGAAACATCAGGTTTGTGTCATTGTCGGATTTCAGATCGATCAGATCGCCAACGGCAGCAGCTGCGCCGGAAGGAAGTGTTAAGGTCGAATCTCCGGCTTGAGGAGAATAGGCGAGTGTGTCCTCGGCGTTGCGGGCGGTATAGCCTGTCGGCTTCTCGACCCAGATCAGGGCCTTGAAATATGTAATCGAGTCATCGGAGAAGAGCAGCTTCGTTGCGTCACGTCCTGCTCCTGCGATGACCACGTTGTTCACATCGGCGCCCGTCACGTTCCACGAACTTTTGTATCCGTTGTAGCCGATGAAAATAGGTGCCTCGAATGTGTATGTCCCCGCCGGAAAGAAATAAACAGTTCCAGTTGAGCCGTTCTTGACCATCTCGGCTATGAATTTCTTGGCTATGCTGTCGCTGAGCACGTTGCCGGGATTGATGCCGAATTTCGTCACGGTGTCGATCTTCCACGATGCTGTGGGAAAAGCGATGTCGACGCGTCTCCACTCGTTTGGGAAACGATCCGCGGGCAGATCCATCAAATTGACAGCGGCATACGAAGCCCCGGCAAGAGCGAAGGCGGCCAATACGGTTTTTACATGTTTCATATCATACCTATCTTTGGCATAAGACCCATAAAATGATCACGGAGATTGCTCAGCG
>CAIOZP010000651.1 GCA_903862805.1 uncultured Fibrobacterota bacterium | reverse complement strand
CTTCCGCCCCGAAGCGGAAGGGTAGAACACTCTCGACAGAATTCCAGAACCCGGCCACATGGCAGAACGGTAACTTCAAGCAGGATAAGCGGGAGCGGAACCCCCGACACAAGCGCAGCTTTCCGCAGCGACCATCTCTGTATTCTGTATCTTTCTTATCGTATTAATGAAATTTACCGGCATCAAATATCTCCACATAAAACAGTAATAATCAGCGTCCATCAGCATTAGATATTTTCCCGACTTAAGCGACGCACAGCTTGTGCAGAGATCTGAAACGGATTCGGAGATTTATGGGCCTGTATATAGCACGGCAGCCGATACTAAATAGTAAGCTCGAAACATACGGTTATGAACTTCTGTTCCGCGACACAGACGGCTCGCCTTACAACACATCCATAGACGGCAGCCTCGCCTCGAAAGATGTAATCGCAAACAGCTTCTGGCAGGTCGGCATCGAAAAAGTTACAGGTGGCAGGTTCGCATTTGTCAATTTTACACGGGAGCTTCTGCTTGAAGGCTACGCCGAAAAGCTGCCAAAGGATCAACTTGTAATCGAGCTGCTCGAAACCATCGAATACGATGATCGCATGGTAAAGGTTTGTGCGGATTTATCAGCAAAAGGATATAGACTTGCGCTTGATGACTACGATGGCAAGTGCCGTGGAATAGAACGTGTCATTCAATACGCGAGAATTATCAAGGCCGACTTCACGCTTACTTCACAGCGCCGCCTGACTGATCTTAGTAGAGTGATGATACCCAAAGGTATTCGAATGCTTGCAGAAAAAGTCGAGTCAGTCGAAGATTTTCGCTTTGGAGTGGAAAACGGCTACACATTGTTTCAGGGTTATTTTTTTGCCGAACCTTTTTTGATGTCAATGTCGGAACCTTCTCCGTCTGTTTTGCAAAAGATGAAGATGCTCGCAGAGATTTTGCGTTCCGCAAATGCCATCGAGATTTCAGGGATCGTCAGTCACGACGCCGATCTGTCTAACCGGATCTCGCATTTTGTCAATTCAACCGGAACTGTCATTTCATTGAAGATGGCAGCGCTGTTCATAGTGTGCGATCTGGCCGATGGAAAACCGGAAGAACTGATCCGAGAGACTGTTTTCAGGGCACGGTTCTGCGAGCTTTTAGCTATCGCTGCCGGAATGGAAAACATTGCGGACGAACTGTTTAACTGCGGACTTTTATCGACGCTCGATGCGATTCTCGATCAACCTCTCGACCTTGTGTTGCGTGAACTTCCACTGCCGGAACCGGTCATGATGGCGCTGATTGAAAAAAGCGGCCCGTACCACGAGTTCCTTGTTTCGGTGCGCGGCATCGAACGCGGGGACATTTCGCCAGTCGCACAAAGTCAGTTTGTAAATCTCAGAAGCGCTCCTTACGGCGAGCTTTATCGCAAGGCTCTTGACTGGGCGGATTACTTCGGCAAGATGTGATTTCCTTACGCAGATGGGTTACAAGGCGCGACACAGCATCGCAGATGCTGATTGTTGGAACATCCGAAATCAGACCATCATCCGGTGCATAAAGAACTTCCTGATAATCCGACATCGGTGCAAATGCCGCCGCATTCCACTTGACATTCGGGAACAAGGCCACAATCGGTTTGTTGAACCCTGAAGCGAAATGAACCACTGATGTGTCGGGAGTGATCACGCCGTCAACCGCCTCGATAAGCGCGGCAAGTTCGTCGATCGTTTCTGTTTCTATTCGCGGCACACCGAGTTCGCTACACAGGGTTAGCGCAAGTTTTATTTCGCGCGGCGCAGAACATACAAGCGGCATTGCACATTCATCAGCGACTTTTCTTCCGATAGCGATCCATTGGTCAATTGAAGGCTGACGGTAATCGTCACCGGCGGATAGATTGAGAAGAACCATCGGCGTGGCGGATTGCTGTGGAAGTCTGGACGCGATCCGTTTCCTGGCATCGTCACTAACCACGAGCCACGGTTTCACAACTGAAGCATCAGGCAACGATATTCCGAGCGGCTCAAGAACGCGGCAATTCCGCACAGCCATCTGAAGTGACAGGTTTAGTGAATTGTCGGGGATTGATATGTCTAAAACTTTTCGCCGCCCAGGTGCATTAAAACCTATCCGCATAGCTGCCATGACAACGCGCCCAAGCAGACGGCTTGTGGACGACCGATGATCCTTCGGGTCGAGATAAAGATCGTAGGCCTTCGAGCGAAGCGAAGCCATGACACTCAATCTTCGCAACAGTGATCTGTCCCAAACAAGAATCGATCGAACCGCAGGATGTTTTTTAATGACAGGCGAATTTATCGGCAGCGCAATCACATCAATTGATGTATCGGGAAAGTGGATTTTTATCTGACGCAACAATGCTGTTGCAAGAACCATGTCGCCGATCCGACCGATCAGATTGATGCAGAATTCTTTTGGTGCAGCCACTCGCGGGTTTATCCTGTCAGTCCGGCTACTCGAAGAATAAGCTTCACCTGATCGAGGCTGACGTGGAGGTTTTTCGCAATTTCCTCCGGCGGCAGACCGATGTTGTGCGCCGATAAAACCCTTTCACGAAGCGATGCCCCTGTGATCTGTGGTTCCGGTACGGTTTCCTTTGTGACCTGAGGCGGTATCGGTTTCGGAGCTTCCTCCGCGCGCATTCTGCTGCGAAGTGCCTCGGCGGCAGCGGTATCCTGAACAGAAGTTTCTGGTGTAGGGATCTGTTTAGGTTCCGGTTTTGCGTTAGTATCCTTGAGCTTTTGAAGCATGGCGACCGGAGATGCAGTGGGTCGTGGCGGTGGAAGAGCTGCTCGGGCAGGCGGCGGAGGTGGCAGTCCACGAGCGGAACCTTTGCGTTTTTTTCCACCGAGCCGATCGCGGATCATTGTTATAATTCCGAAAAACAACACAAGCCCAGAGAGTATTGCAACAAGCGTGACAAGCAACATGATCCAATCAAATGGACTTTTCGGATTGAGCAGTCCGGACGTTGCTGTCACGAGATACGAAGGAATCCTGGCGGAAAGATTCTTGAAGATTGACGGTTTTTTTCCGGTTGTCACGCTTTGCTTGGGTTTGACGGTCGAGGTATCGACAGGCGAGAACGACGCGCCGCTCGCCGATGCACGGAACCGATCAAGCGAATCACGAAGCGCATGACAACGCGATTCCAGAGCATCCAGCGATCGTCCCTGCCGCTTGCATTCCTGCTTCTCGAATTCAAGCGAGTCGAGTGTCATAGAGATCTTTGCTCGTCGCGAAAGCACGGTTGTATCGGTGGCGGCAAACGCCGGAATCCCGATTAACATCATGGCAACAAAGATCAGCGCAGTTCTATTTACCAAACACATTATTCACCCCCGCAAAATGCATAAGTCAAAGATAAATGAATGCATAATATTTCAGATACGTTTCATTCCCATATTCTTAATTATTTTAGGAT
>CAIOZP010000650.1 GCA_903862805.1 uncultured Fibrobacterota bacterium | reverse complement strand
GCATATTCCCACTCGGCTTCGGTCGGCAGTCTCATGCCGCGTTTGTTGCAATAGTCAGCGGCTTCCTTCCAGGAAATATTGTCGATCGGGCAGTTGGGACAACCTTTGAAACTGGATGGGTTGTATCCCATCATTTTTTCGAAAGAGGCACGGGTTGCTTCGTATTTGTCCATATAGAAACCGGAAAGTGTCACATCGTGACGAGGCGTTTCGTCGCCATCGCCTTCCGTCATGTTCGAGCCCATCGTGAATTTTCCGCCGTTGATCCAGACGATTTCGTCTTTTGCCTTGGGCGTAACTCCGTTATCGCTGTCAGCGGCATCTGCGGAGTTCGACTGATTGAGCGCCTGAAAGTCGGGAACCATTCTGTCGATTGCCGAAGGAATTTCCTTGAACATGTTTCCAAGATCGTTTTCGACGGACATGTTTGCACGTGAAAGAGTCCGGTCACGTTGAACGTCGATGGCCTTGAGATCGAAGGTGTATTGCGAACCTATCTGTCCGACCTTGCCGATTACAACCATATCGACACCGATCAATGTGCCGATTTTGCTTATGCACGAATCAGTGAAGCAGTTGAGCAGACTCTCGTGGCCTTCGGAACGCAGAAGCTCGCGCACATCATCGAGGAAAAGCACATGCGAGTCACCTTTCTTCCGAATTTCATCGGCGACAAAATCAGAGAGCGGATCAAGGCTCTTCGCCTGCATCGTCTGCGACTGGATCGAAAGAATGGCAACCTTCGTATTGTTTTGCGCCGACTTGACAACTTGCGAACCGGCTGGTTTGAACGGCGAAATGGAAAGAGTTTTCGCGGCGTCGTCGGCGACAGCGCGGCAGTTTGTAAACACAACGGTTTTAAGGCTGTTGGAAATGAGCTGGATCTTTGCAGAACTGCGGATCACATCGAGTGTCGTGGTTTTCTTATCGACGCTAATATCCGCATCGGCATTTTGAAGGTGAACGTAAGCGTTTGGTGTGTTGACCGTAAAAAGCAGCGTTGTACTGTCACCCGGTTGCATTCGTACATGCAAGGTTCCCGACGAAAGCGTTATCAGAAATCTGCGGCCATCGGTCGAGGCAATTTTCGCAAGCTTGTCTATTGAGAGAACACCCTTTTCAATCGTGACAGTAGCGTCTTCATCAAGTGAAAGCTGAACACTCGCAGAGTCGGCAGAAATTTTTGAACCCGGTTGAACGCGCATGTTTTCGGTGACAGGCTTCGCTGGCGTCTGTGCCGCGCTGATAGATGCAGCTCCTGATACCTTTTCAACGATTGCCGGAAGCGACACAATCTGCTGAGCCACGGCCATGCCGCTTAACAGCATCAGGCTTGATAAAAAGGCAATCTCTCTACGATAGGTCATTTCTTGTCCGGAATTAAAGAAGCGGCGCCGGAGATATTCACGGCGCCGCAATAAAAAAGATCATTCCTCTGCAATAAGAAGAACAACTGGATCCAAAGCAAGATGCAGATCACTCGGAACAGAATCATGGTCTTTCACGAGTTTCAGATGCACGTGATCTTTGGTTTGTTTCAGACGAATGATCACGCACATTTCCTCTGCAAGTTTTTCGAGTTCTTTCGGAACTCCAACGCCGTCGTTGTCGGATATACAGGCAGAGAACCAGAGTTCCAGCCCGAATTTCTCGGCAAAACCCTTTAGCTCGGCAAGTTCCTCAACAGAGCTTATTGTGAAGTCATAGTTGTCAATCACAACGACTTCGGCATTGAAATGCGCCTTTTCGACAAGCGCGGCAAGGCTTTTCTCCATCTCGGCAGCATGGACACCGCTCTGAGCGAAGTTGATTACAACACGATTCTTCACGATTTCATCGTGAACAGTCATTGCATTGTCGAGTTTGTAACGCTTGGAAATCTCTGAAAAGATGTCTTCATACCAAGAGATAATGTGTTGAGTGGATTCGAGGAAGGAGATATGAACGACGTGTCGGTTCTGGAAAAGCTGATCGGTGGCTATGTGTACCAGACAAGCGGTCGCTCCGCTGCCTTTTGTTCCCGCTATCACCCCGATATTCCCTTTACCAACACCGCCGTGTGTTGATCTTTCGAGGATGCGAAGCGGACTGCGGCTGATAAGTTCAGTCTGCACCATGGGACCCTACCTCCTTGTGCCAGTGGCACGTTCGGGGAAAATTTACCGGAAAGAGGGCTTTTCACGGAACCTCAACCGGCATTGATATGACTTCCTTCAAGTTATGTTATATTGAAAAATTCGATTGTGCATAACTTTTCGTCAAATCCTATCTGATTTTTGCTTTTTGTGAGACTTTTTCTGATAGTGGATCTGAAACTCGCCATTGATCGGGATGATATTTCCTTTCAAACACCGATTTCATCAATTCCGCAATCAATCTATCCAAGTCGAAAGATGCGGAATTGATAACTCCAGTTTTTACAGCAGTCAGTGCAAACAGATTTTCGATGTCCACAAGGGAACGTCGTTCTGATAAATCCGCGCCACGTAAACTCCCGAAGCAATTCCGAAGCGGCTGAGGCGAAACTGCGAATATCCGTCACACATACCTGTGCCGGATATGGATGCAATTCGCTTTCCGTCAATACCGAACAGCGAAAGTCTCGAAAGCGCAGGATTCACTTTAGCCATGATCGAGATCATCTGCGGCAGCACAGATACCGAAAATGCGGGTTTCAACATCGAAACGGTCTTTAGTATTGGTGTTACTCCCTGATATTCATAAGCACCTATGTCTATACGTCTGGCGGAAACAGGATCTCCGGCGAAGATTCGCGGATTTCCGGCAAGATCAAACGGTGTCAGGCCAAGACCCGCAGTGTCGGCAGATCCTGCGTTGATCAGCGGAGATCCTTTGGCCGGCGAGAAATCATCGGCGGCAGTATCGACAAACATCGGATCGCTATTGATGCAGTTCTCAAAGATGCAACGTGACCTTGTGTTAAGCCCTCTTTGACTTGTTGTGATTGTATCAATTGAATCCTGACAAACGAGCGAATTCACGAAGGTGTATCTTGACGATGTATCGAAGGGAGACATCTCGGCGATCGGGCCTACTCCGGTTTCCCACAATACACAGTTGGTGAACACCGGCGACGATTTCCCTACCATACCGATGCCGTATGTGTAATTGTAACCGTCACTATAATGATCTGAAACTTTGGTAAATGTCACATTGGTGAATTCAAGGCTTGAGTAATTGAGATAGACAGAAAAAACTTCGTCGCCAAATTTGTTGTTTCGCAATCTGCTGATTTCGGTATTCACAATCTTACCGGAAGTCTTTTCCAGATTCAGTACGGCGCTTGTATTGATGTTATCGGAGTTGCTGTTAGGAGATGTATTTGTGAACTTGCAGTTGAAAACATCGATTTTTGATCTGTGAGCAACCAACGATCCGGTGGTTCCTGATGAGCTGAAATCAGCATTGGAAAGGGTTGAGTTTTTGATTGTCGCAGTTGTAGTATCGAGATAAATAAATGCCCCGTCGGTAATTCCGGCGATGCTGATCGAGTCAAACGAGGACGAATCGATTGATAGAGTGCTGGAGGTTACATACACCGTTGCAGCATTGGTTCCGGCACCGTCGAGGCTTGTTTTCGAAAATACACAGTTCGACAAATTTATATCCGATTGGTGCGCATAAACACAACCACCTTCAGCTCCGGCGCTGTTAAAGGTTAATGGCGCAAATCTGCAATGTGATACAGCCAGAGATCCCGAATCGCTGTCTACACTTGTTCCGGCACGATTGAACACGCTGTTTGAAATATTCAGTCCGGTATGCGACTGGGAAATCAGTTCCGTATTTATATCAGAGTTTATAATCCTGAAAGCCGGATAGTTCTTCGCGGTGATCGGACATACCAGCTTACAGTATGCAAATGATGCGCTGTCGGAAGATGTGCCGTTTCCATTAAATTGCATACTGCTTCCGGTGAATACGATCGAATCTTTTGCCGATCCGGCGGCAATGATTTTTCCACTTATCGCTGCAAATGCAGAGATTGAATCACCAGCGGCAAGCCGCAAGGTTGATGCGCTGCCGAGCGATAAGTTTTCTGCTATGAGAATACTTGAGGAATCGATTGTAAGTGTCGAGAGTGGCGCGGTCAGTATGCCTGACACATTTATGCTGTCACCCTTTCCAAAGTATATCTGCATGTTAGTATCGAGATACGTAGAATATATATCGTCATAGGCAAACTTCACACCGTTCCCGACTTTAAGCGAGGAACCTTTGTCCATTCTGAAGTAACCGATGTTGATACCGCTGCCTGTTGATTTCAATTCGACACTCACGCTGTCGGGGAATGTCAGCACCGAGTTTATTCCGAAAAAAATGCTCAAGCCTTTGGATGTGGACTTCAGATAGATTCTCTTCGCCTCCGGAAAAGTTACGGACACACCACTATCGATGTGACAGGCAGTCAGATCAAAACAAATTGTGTCTCCGGCAATCGCACTGTCTGCATGAATCGAATCGGTGGCGAAATGAACCAGTGCAGCATTTGCCTGACTCAGTAACGCTACAACACCAATGACCAGTGCATTTTTTTTGATTGAAACCATTTAAATCCACCCCTTCCGTGAATTTGAAAACAAGAGCCCGACGTGGGCGATGGGGTGAATATAATATCCGACAAAATGGATTTTCAGGGGAGTTTAGGAGTTGATACAGGGTGACTATGCATGAATGCTGCTAAGAATAGCGGTAGATGAAGTTCTCCGAATGCTTACGATTTTTCTATTGGTGAGGCAGATTCAGTTTGTAAATGGTCGCCGATACTTTCGGCTCATGCGAGCCTCCTCGTTTTAGGTTAAGTTCGACTACCAATTAAGATAATTATTGCAAATTATGATTCCATCAGAGGCTGGACACGGCCCATGATTACCTCCTTTGTTTTACGTGGAATTCACAGGTACCACGTGTGGTAATTCATGGGACATATTTCAAGCAAAGCTATATCTTACTATACTCCCGCCCATATGGCTGGGATTTATGTCTATCGCATGACAATCGGGGCTTCAGTCAATAAGGTGGGCCAGTTTTCTGTTCTGTACAAACCGGTATTAACTCCATCATCAATTTCTCCATCGCAATCCCCCACGCATTCGTAGCTCACACATGAAATCCCCCAAAGAACATCCATGCGACGTTGGTATCGGAAATCTTGATTCTTCCCCGCTAAACTGTTGCACTGGTCATCAATGGATGATAGGATGCCGCCATGATCGACAAAGGGGAATCTATGCTGCTTTCAATATTGCTTGTCATTGTTTTCTGGATTGTGATAGATTCGCTTGCCGTATTTGCTCTAAAAAAGTATGTCCGATCCAGACTGATTTTGAAACTCAGCATTGCGTTTATCCTGTATGTCACCTGCATTTCTGTGCTGTTCTTTCTTTCCGGCTGTATTCGTCCGACATGGATTTCATCTGTAATACTTACCATTCTCGAACTCGCGGCGCTTGGCTCTTTTCCGTACTACCTATATATGACGGTGTATGTCCCACTAAAGCAGATTCGCGAAATTGTCAGTGCGAAAAACTTTCCGCCTTCAGAGGACGAGATAAATGCGCCCGACAAAAAAGATGTAAGCGAGATCATCCGCAATTTCTTTTCACCGTTGAAATGTATCGATAGTACCGGAGTCAATTCATTGGTTGAACATTTTCAGCAGATCGAATCGGCAGTAGGAGAGCAATTGGCCATACTTGAGCAGTTCAACTTCTTTGCAAGCTCGATTTCAGAAAGTCTTACAAATACCGACGGATCATTAGCTGACGCAATGCACAATATCAGCAATATTCTGGGATTCACGGTTGTGTCGCAGACGAATACCGGCTCGGTTTCTGTTTCAATAAGCGAGTTGATTGGTTCAACAAATGAGATTGCCAAAAATTCGGAAACAGCACATTTAGAAACCTCTTCGGCGGTAAGTGTTTCGACCCATACTGCACAGACGATTTCAGAATTGCGTGAAACCACCGGTAAAATATTGTCGATAATCGAGTCCATTGCCGACATTGCTGAAAAAACAAATCTGCTGGCACTCAATGCGGCAATTGAAGCTGCCAATGCCGGTGATTATGGCAGAGGGTTCGCAGTTGTAGCATCGGAAGTCAAAGATTTGTCGCGCCAGACACAGACATCGCTTTCAAACATTGAGAAGAATATCGTAATGATGAAGGACATCTCCGAGAAAGCCGGAACCGCAATTACGACGATAAACAACACAATCGGCAATGTTGACAAAATCATTGAGGCCAATGCAACCGCTATTCACGAACACAATACAACCATCAGCTCGATATCCGAAAATATTTCGCTTGTGGTCAACACTATTGGCGAAATGCGCAACAGTACGGAAGTGCTTGAAAATGTCTCGAAAAACTTTACCCAAAGTGTGGAAAGTGTAAAAGAAATCAGTCAGAGCATCAGCATGATCCTGAACGAAAATGCGCAGAAGACATCGGAAATATCTTCGCAGTTCAACGAATATTACAACATCCTTCGCAATGTAGTTTCGAGATGATTTCAATAAATCAAAGAGAATCAGATTGTTTACCAACCAATTTTCAAGGAGGTTTGTATGGCACAGTTCGTGGCGTTTTCAGCGGGAGTGGAAGTAAACGGACAGACGGTCATGTCCGTTGTCTCGGGAATGTCAACCATTTCTACATTCAAGGAAATGGCGTTGAAGATTCTGGCTTCAAAAGGAATTGCAGACCCAAAGCCGGACGCCTGGTATCCGCAGCAGGCGTGGCTTGATGCGTTCAAGGAGATCGCTGCAAAGATCGGAAGTCAGACACTTTTATCGATAGGGAAAAAGATTCCTGAGAATGCCGATTGGCCGCCGTTTGTCAATTCAATCGAAACAGCTCTTTCCTCGATTGATATTGCTTATCACATGAATCACCGGATCAACGGTAAGGTCATGTTTGATCCCGGTACCGGAAAACTACTTGAAGGAATCGGGCATTACACTTTTGAAAAAGTAAGTGATAAAAAGGTCAAAGTGGTTTGTCAGAATCCTTATCCTTGCGATTTCGATCGTGGTATTGTCGAAGCTGCCGCAACCAAATTCAAACCTGCCGGTGCACTTGTCCGTGTGACAACAACTGATGATGGCAGAAAGCGCGGCGGAGAAAGTTCGACATATACTGTTGAATGGTAAGTCGCAAACCGACGATTTGATCTGATAAGGGCTGCACTTTTTTGAGTGTGGCCCTTTTGTGATATTAAGGCCAAAG
>CAIOZP010000649.1 GCA_903862805.1 uncultured Fibrobacterota bacterium | reverse complement strand
TCTCTTGGATACGAAATCGGGAAGACCAAAGCCTTCCCGAAAATTATTCTCATTTGTCAATCACCAAACTTCTCAAACCTCAGGCGCCACAAATGTCTTCTCATCAACATCAATCCTCGGAGCATCCTTAAATATTCCCTCAAGATTGAACTGCTCTCTCACATCGGGCAGCATGACGTTAAACACTACGTCGGAATAATCGACAAGAACCCATCGGCCTTCTTCGAGTCCTTCGCTTTTCCATACGTGGAGCTTGTGGTCTCGCAGACCGCCGATCACCGCATCAGCGATGGCGCGGTTGTGGATCGAGTTGTCGGACTCGCAGATGATGAACCAGTCGGCGAGCGTCGATGCGCTTCCCGGATTGAACATCACGATCTTCTCGGCCTTCTTCTCGATGGCAAACGATACCGCGAGTCTTGCGATCAGCTCCGATGTATCCATGCGTCCCTCAGCACTTGCTGTCATTTGATCAGTTCTCCGTAGTCTTTTCCGATTATCACACTCGCGTCGAATATGTCAGATTCGGTACGCATTAATACAAGCCTCTCGGTGTGCAGCGCGGCACACAGTTTCTTTGCCGTGGTCTCGTCCTTGACACGTGCTACAATCACGGTCTTCGGATAGTTCCAGCTTTCGGCATTGCCGGAACTTTTCACATCGAATCGATGCTCGCGCAGAAAGTCGGTGACCGCCGTTGCCGCGCCAGGGATCCCGCATCCGTTGACCACCTCAACACTGCCGATGTTCGGCACTGCTGAAATTGCCGCCTGAAGAACTGTTGCCGGTTTCTCTACAGGAGAACTCATGTGCTGCCGCCCGACAAAAACCGACACGACAATCACCAGCCAGATGATTCCATAGACAATTGCAGTGCGACGCGCCGGACTCACTCGACAAAACCGATCAAAGCGGAGTGACTTCCATTGTCTGCACGCGATCGGGTCCGACCGAAACGATCAGGATCGGAACATCGCAGCAGAGTTGTTGAACGCGCTTGACAAATGCGATTGCATTAGCCGGCAGATCTTCAAAGCGACGACATGCAGTGATGTCTTCAGTCCAACCTTTGAGTGTCTCGTAAACCGGCTTCGCTTTTTCAATGTCGGTCGTGTATGAAGGCATTACATCAACGAGCTTGCCGTCGATCTCATAAGACGTGCAGACCTTTATCTCTTCGAAGCCGCTGAACACATCGAGCTTTGTAAGCGCAAGGCGTGTGAATCCGTTCAGGCGCACGGCCTTCTTGAGCAGAACGCCGTCGAACCAGCCACAGCGACGCGGACGCCCGGTGGTTGCGCCGAATTCTCCGCCGACACTGCGAAGACGTTCGCCGGTGGCATCGTTGAGCTCGGTCGGGAATGGCCCGTTGCCGACTCGCGTTGTGTAAACCTTCACTATTCCTATTACATGATCAATCGCCGATGGCCCGACGCCGGAGCCCGTACAGGCACCGCCCGCAATCGTGCTCGACGAAGTGACAAATGGATATGTTCCGTGGTCAACGTCGAGGAAGGTTCCTTGTGCGCCTTCAAACAAAAGATTACTGCCTTTTGCCAGCTCGCTATGAACGAGGTCGTTTGTATCGGCAATGATCGGCAGAAGTCGGTCGCGGGCAATCTTCATTCGCTTGAGCAGATCGTCGAGAGTAAGATCGAAGCTGCATCCACAGATTTCTTCGACCATGCGCTTCTTTGCGGCAAAAGCCTCGGTCACTCTTGATGCGAAATAGTCCCAGTTACGTAAGTCGCCAACGCGTAAGCCGCAACGATTAATCTTGTCGGAATATGCCGGACCGATTCCACGGCCGGTGGTTCCGATCTTGCCGCCGCTTTTTGCAGACGATTCCTGAGCGGCATCGAGCAGTCGATGAAGCGGCAGAACCAGATGCGCCGTATCGGAAATGAAAAGGCGGCCGGTGTGGTCGATGCCTTTGCCGTTCAGTTCGTCGAGTTCCTTGAGGAATTCTTCGGGGTCGAGTACAACGCCGTTTCCGATTACACAAATCTTGCCCGGAAAAATTATTCCCGAAGGTACAAGATGAAAAACGAACTTGCGTCCATCGGCTATAACTGTGTGCCCGGCATTCGCTCCGCCCTGATAGCGGATGATCACATCAGATTTATCGGTGAGATAATCAATGACCTTGGCCTTGCCCTCGTCACCCCATTGCGCTCCGACAACCACGGAATTCGGCATTTCGACTCCAGATACGATTAGAAATTGAATAGCAAATTTACATTCTGCGCGGGCGAAGATTTTACTGGAAGTGGTCTTGCTGGGATTTTGGCTGTGATGACGGGTAAATTGTCCTGAATATAGTACTTCTCGATGATGATGCTTGTTTCTGGATC
>CAIOZP010000648.1 GCA_903862805.1 uncultured Fibrobacterota bacterium | reverse complement strand
CCGTTGACAAAGAGGGAATCGAACAGATAGCCATCGTTTGGCTTGAACACGTATGTTTGCGATCCGCCAAAATGAACTTTTGTCACCCCACTTGGCGAGACGCTTCCATTGCTCGCTGACGCCCAAATCCCGACGGCTGTTTTTATGAGCTTCAGCTGATTCCATACCGCCTTAGATTGCCAAGAACTGTTTGCGGTTCCGCTACCATCGCCGAGTGAACAGTCCCAGATTCCTATTCCAACATTATTGTTGACGGCCCATGTCACCTGTTCGAGAACCGTGCTACCAAGCCATGTTTCGCCTGCATAGGTGGGCATTCCAAGCATCAGATTGTCGGGATTTCCTATAAGTGTTTTTTGTTTTGCGTATGTAGAGTATTGCAAAAATGGATCCCGGACCAAATCACCTTTCACTCCGATCTGATCGTATCCCATCGAGGCGATGCCATCAATTCCCATTGCCTCAAGATCTGGCCACCATCCGGAGTTCGGCTCATTCCAGACATAAGAAAAAGATGCAATGGTGACCTGCTTTCCAAAGGCATGTACATCTGTGATAAGAGACCGGACAAACGCGAGGAAATGGACCTTGTCCTGATCGGACTCTTCGCTGGGACCTTCCAGATCGAGATCAATCCCGTCGAGGTTGAGTCGTTCCATTTCGTCAACGAGATTTGCCACAAGGTTGCTGCACAGGCGGGGGTCGTCGATAATAGGTTTGATAAGACTCCAGTTCCAAGATCCATCGTTGTTGTATAGACACAGCATGGTTTTGACGGCGTTGGCTTTACCCCAGTTTACAAACCAGACAACATCATCATCGCTCGCGGTTACGCTTCCGTTATCCATATAATAGATATCGCCGGTGGCCGGATCCGGTGCCCAGAACTGAAGCGAGAGGTGTGTGAGGCCATCCTTCATTCCGATTCCGCCGCCGAGGTTTTTGTTGAGAATGGCTTTGCTTTTTGAAATGAAATATGATGGAACCCAGGCCGTCACATTTGCGGCAAAGGCAGAGCTGACGGACAGGATCAGAAGAACAACAATTTTCGAAACGAAGATTCGCCGCAAGGTTTTTTGCATCGTCAACGTATCACCGAAAACGTTTTCATAGTGAAAAGATCACCGGTTTCGAAGCTTAAGATGTAATGGCCGCCCGGAAGTTCTGCGGCAATTCCAGAGATCATGTGAAATCCTTTGGGCCGGACGGAATTTACCAGTGTGCCCACTTTTTTCCCTAATATATTGAACACATGAATGGCCACATGGGCCGACTCGGGGATCTGATACCACGCTCCGCCAGCGCCATTAAGTCCAAAGAGAGGAATCATGCGATTCCTGTTCATCAGTTCAAATTCCGACGGGCGGTGAAATATTCCGCCATGCTGTCTGACACGATACTTGGACAGCGAGCGTTTCTCCGGATTCATAAGATCATTTGCCAAACTAATCCCCCTTGCAAAATTGTGACAGTTCATTTCGAGTACATTGGACAATGGCTCCTGTTTCCTTGCCTCGAAGATATTAAAACTGGAAATTGCGGCCTTTACATTTTCGGTCTGATTTCTTCTGAAGGAAGGAATGGTGCCTTTTATGGAAAGGAAATAGAGTTTTTTTCAGGTACATTGCAGTCAACTGGGAATCAGTTTGCTAAACAAAACAACATCAAGGAGTTCATTTGAAACGGAAGATTTTTCTACCAGTTCTGGCAATTGCTTTGCTTGGCATTATTTCGATGCTGCAGGCTGCCACGATTGTGGCTTACGGAGATACACGGGGATCCGCGCCGGCAGACTCTGTTGTGCATCAGAGATTGGTTGACCGTTATGCCCTGGACAATCCAGACGCAATACTTAACACTGGTGACCTCTGGCAAATGTACGGTGTCAATGCCTTCACCAACATTCTTCGCAAGAATCCGAATATCTCGGCCTTGCTCGACAACGGTCGCTACCTTGTTGCAAAAGGAAATCACGAAGTCGATTCGGAGGTGCTTGGTTACAAGCCTGCGATAGTCTGCGACTCGTCTCTTGTGTATTCGACGACGGTTGGAGACTGCTTTATTGTGTGTGTCGGCGAGATAAACGAAGACATGGCAAAGGTCACGGCCGCGACGGCGTATTTGCGGGCACAGCTTCAGACCGATGCCGCGCTCAAGGCAAACTGGCGGATCGTGTTTGGTCATAGATCTCTTTACAGCGACGGTGCTTATGCACAGGATGCCTGGACCAGTTATCATTATCAGCAGATGGTCGAGGTCTGCGATTCATTTCATGTAAATCTGTATGTGGGCGGACACGATCATCACTATGAACGTTCGGAGCTTCTTCGTGAAGGCGTAGTGATGAGCACGCTCGATTCTGTTCCGGCAGACAGCGGGACTGTTTATATCGTCTCAGGTGGTG
>CAIOZP010000647.1 GCA_903862805.1 uncultured Fibrobacterota bacterium | reverse complement strand
GACCGTGACTACCAATTAAGAAACGGCTCCTGAAATTATGATTCCTGATGAACCGTTGCTGGTCGGCGACTCAATAAGAACATTTCTTGTTGCAGCCATAGCACCGACAAACATAGCGGCGTAAGCGATACACATCACGACTTTTGAAAGTTTCATGCCTTCCTCCGATTCAAATGAATTAGTCTGTTACCATATACACCGATAAAATAGCAGATTTCCCAAAATATTTCAGGATTTTGGTGAATAATTCTTATTTTGTGTTACCATAAGTTTCACCACCAAACCCTTATGGCAAGCTGAACAAGGAGGCACCTGATGAGCGGAAGAGCATATCGGTAGCATGAAATCGGTGGGTAGGTCAGATCTTCAGTTTGATACGGTAAACAACACCTGATCCGCACGCAACAACAAGCTGGCTGCCATTATTTGCGATCGAAACAATTCCTGTACCGTCAAGTCCGAGATCTTCAGGAGGGATATATTGACCGGTTGAACTGCCCTGTCGTACAGCCATAAGTCCACCCTCATAAGTAGCACCGATGATAACACCGGAAGGAAGAATCGAAAGCGCAGAAGTGGTATGTAGTTGCGCTATATGGGTCCAGGTACTTCCGATTTTGATAACCATACCGTTGCTTCCGGATGCCGCTACATAGTTGCTATCTCCGATGCAAGCTATATCACAGAACAAATATGCCGCATAAGCCGCAGGCAATGATGACTCACTTACAAACGCACCACCATTATATCGATATATTCCCTTGCCGTTTGTTGCCACGATCGGGTATCCGCTGCTATCAATACAAATAGCCCGACCGTCGGAAAAAGTGAACTTCGGAATCAATTTAGAGCTGTCAATCAGTCCGAATTCGTGATCTCCGGTAAACCACGCAACATTTTTGCTTGTCGATGCAGTAATACCGTAAACACCTTCTGTGTCAATGCTGATACTACCGCCGGGAAGCTGATGAGAAGCACCGTTTGTGTAGTAGTATGCCCGAATTGAGGTAGCAACGAAAATGGTATCGTTCTTAGCTGAAAGAGAACGAACAACACCGATGTTACGACCGTGCTCAATCCATTGCCCAGCTTTAAGCTCTCCCCAGATTGAGTCAGAAGCAAAAAGGAAATTGGTATCGGCACTTGACAAGCAGCTTATCGATTTCGGTGGTGCCGGAAGAGCCTCCGCTTTTGCAAGCAATGCGACAATACTTGTATCGCCAACAGACACCGTTACTGTACGCGGCGCCGTACTTATTCCTTTGTATGAAACAACTACAGGATAATTGCCGACAGGCATCGGATCGAATAATGCGCGTTTATTATTTCCTGTTCCATCAACAAAATATTCTGTCGAAGGAATTGACAACAAAGCATTGGTATCCGAAATAACGTCAATTACGGTGCCACCAGATTCGATCATAAGCGTTATTGTGTCGTTGCCACCGGGCGTCGGTGTCGTATCTAAAATCCCGATGGCGTTCCTCGATGATGAAAACAAACGGATTTTCGCCTTTGGAACCGAGCATGAAAAAAGGCCCTCATTGTTGGACAAACCTGAAGCCAGCACAGAATCGACATCGGCCAATCCTACGGATACGCGAGCAGATGCCACCGGATCTCCGACCGTATCGACCACCAGAACAGCAACCTTTGCATTACCTGCTTCGGTAGCACCACCGGCAACATCTGACGAGCATCCGGCCAGATAAGACAGAATGAAGGTCAAAACAAATACGAAGAATAGCTTATTGCGAGACATTTTCTGCCTTCTCCGAAATTCTTGTAGTCGAGCGAGGCATCAGTTGCAAAGATGCAATACATACAAGTTCTGTGCCTGAATCGGCAAGCGCCATGTCAATAAGCCGCTTCCTGAACTGCCGGATCTCTTCCCGCATTTTCCCAAAAGTTTCGAGTGAAACGCCCAATGTCGCAGACGAAACCTCGCGGTCTGTTTTCGACACGGTATCGACAAGATCAACGGTCTGTCGAAGTATCTGTTGATTGTAAGCTCGTACAAAAACCGAGTTGACTTCATCGCCAGATGTAATTCCTGGATCGCACTGCTTATACCCACCATTTTCTTCCCGCAGGATAAATCCGTTATCCGAAAGAAACGATATAGCGCTTCCGACTTCTGCATCACTTATCGGTGGAATACATTGTTTTCCGATAGCAGCCAAGTCATCGGGATTTTCCGTGAAACACACAAGTTCGCGGATTATCGGGTAATACCATTTTTCAAAAAAACGAAGCCGATCATCGGTCAGTTGTTGCATTCCGCGCATTGTGCGTCGACTCATCATTTTCTTGAGCCAAAGGGCCTTTTCGGTGGAGTTGGCAGCTTGTTCATAATGAACCATCAATGTGAGATACGATTCTTCTGCGCGGCTCAATCCTATGGCATCCACAAAGTTTTTTATGTAGTCAAAGGAAAGATTTCGTGATCCAGAAAGAACCCTATTAAGATAATTCGGACTCGAAAGCCCAGCAGTTCTTGAGAAAACCCTGTGTGAGTAATGGGAAGACTGAACCTTCTTCCAGCAGAACCACTCCTGAAGATATTCCCGGTAATTGAAGTAGGAGTATATAGAAGGCTGTGTTTCCATCGACCATCCGATATTGCTTTTTGAAGAAATATACACAAAAAAACGCTGTTGTGTCTTACTTATTTTATGGCTGACAATATTATTGGTAACGCGCATATCTATATAGGGCAATTTTAGCCCATAATTGCGCAATAAAATTTATATGTGCATTCCATCATGGTAACAACACAATTGGCGTCCGAAATTATCGTGTGGCCTCGCCATTCCGTTTCGCTAACAAAGTCAAGTACCTCCGGCAAAGCCGGAGGCTTGGAAAGTTGGAACCGCTCAACTTACGGAACAGGCCGAATCACCGGTGCGGTTTCAATCATTAAAAGGTTCTGATTTCTGGCGAAATACTTGCTCAAAGTCTGATAGGTTTTTGTTTCATCTTGTGATCATCGGGGATTCCTGTCGCGGCAAAAAATTATATTTAAGGTCTCGAAAGCAAATTCTGGTTCAATAAAAACGGAGAGAATCATGATCGGGTGTTCGCTTGGACGCAACTTCCAGCTTACTGTTGCGGGTGGATCTTATCAGGATGGACTTACGGCGGTGCTTCAGGGTGTTCCGCCAAACATGGTGCTGACAGAACAGGAACTGTACGGCGATCTGCTTCTTCGCAAGCCCGGCGCCGACGAGCTTTCATCGCCGCGCAAGGAACCAGATCTGCCAGTGATCTACACGGGCAACAACTGCTCCGACACAATCGAGGGCGCGGGCAATGCGCAGCGCACCAACGGTTCGCCGCTGACTATTCTCATTCCCAACCTCGACCGTCACGACATTCATGTCAAACAGTACCAGGATACCAATCGTACACCGCGTCCCGGGCACGCTTCGTACGCCTCGTTTGCGAAGTACGGGCCCTCCGACGATTCAATCGGTGCTGGTATCTTTTCCGGACGATATACCTCGACAATCGTTGCCGGTGGATATGTCGCAAAGAAAGTTCTCAAGAAACTCGGCATAGAGGTTTTCTCTTACGTACGCGAGCTTGCCGGTGTTCGTCTCGACAATGTCGATGCGAAGAAGGCCTTTGACTACTGCGAGAATTACAAGCGTATGCGCCACGACCACGATCCCTTCTATCAAGAGATCTATGTCAAGGAGCGCATCCGTACTGAAATGCGTTTTCTCACCAAGATGCAGATCATGTCAGAAATAGAAAACGAGATCGACGAGATTCGCGACCGCCAGCCTGAGTTCAATCCGTCGGCGATCCGCGAGAAGTACGGCGTTCATCATATCCTGAATTGTCCTGATGTCGAAGTCGCTCAGGAAATGGTCGATGCATGCAACCGCATTTCAGCAACCGGCGATTCGGCAGGCGGACTTGTTGAAGTGGTTGCCACCGGTGTTCCGGCCGGTCTCGGTGAACCTGTGTTCGACAAGCTCGACGCAGAGCTTGGCCGTATGCTCGGCATCGGCGCTGTCAAAGGTGTCGAAGTCGGAGCAGGTTTTGCAGTAAAGACATGACCGGCTACGAAAGCAACGACCGCATGCGTTCCGAAAACGGTTCCGTTATATTCGACAGCAACAATGCTGGTGGAATCACCGGCGGCCTTGCGACAGGTCAGGACATTGTCGTGCGTCTTGCAGTGAAGCCCACGCCGACTATCGACCGCAAGCAGAACACCATCGACAAGTACACGCTCGAAAACAAGACGCTTGCCGCCATCACCCGCCGCGATCCAACGATCGTTGCGCGTATATGGCCAATCGCCGAGAATTACACGGCATTGGTTCTGCTCGATCACATGATGGCCCATCTGGGTTATCAGCAGTTGAGAGCTATTATCGGATAATGATTTTTTATTATTGATTGACGATGAGGGAACGGCTGAGGATTTATTCTCAGCCGTTTCATTTTTTACGATTCAGCATCAGATAAATGCTTGGCACAATAAACAACGAAAGCGCCAGCGAAAACAACATCCCACCGATCACAGCAATGCCGAGTGAGATTCTGCTCTGACCGCTTGATCCGATGGCAAGAGCAATCGGAAGTGAACCGAGAATAACCGTCAGGCTTGTCATGAGGATCGGACGGAAACGTGATGCTGCCGCACCGATCACAGCGGTCTTTGTATCAATGCCCGCCTCGCGGCGCTGGTTGGCGAACTCAACTATAAGGATTCCGTTCTTGGCAACAAGACCGACAAGCATCACCATTCCGATCTGACAGAACACGTTAATTGTCTGGCCGAACAGAGCAAGCGCGATAAGCGCTCCGGCAATTGCAAGCGGAACCGTCATCATGACAATTAGCGGATGTCGGAAGCTCTCGAACTGCGCTGAAAGTACAAGATAGACAAGCAACAGCGCGAAGAAAAACGTGAACAGCAGGTTCGATGAACTCTCGGCAAAATCGCGCGCCGGTCCTGCAAGATAGGTCGCTACCCCACCCGTCTTTGCGACTATTGCGTTCATCTCGTCAATGCCCTGACCGATAGTTTTCCCCGGTGTAAGTCCGGCCGAAAACGTTGCCGCCGGAAGACGGTTGTAGTGAAACAGCTGTGGAGGAACCGCGCGCTCGGTCCACGAAATAACATTGTCAACCGGAATAAGTGTACCCGAAGATGTCCGCACCGGAATCATGCCGATATCGGAAGGAGAATTTCGTGCTTCCGGTGAAAGTTCGCCAAGAACCGAATACTGCTGATTTCCGTGAACGTAGTAATCGAAGAGCTGCCCCGACAGCATAAGATTGAGCGCACCGGCGGCATCTGTGGCAGAGACACCGAGCGACCGCGCTTTTTCACGATCAAGCGTCACGGCGATTTGAGGGCTGCTGAACTTCAGGTTCACATCGGGAGTTACAAGAACAGAATCGGATGCAACATCACGGAATATTTTCGGAACAATCGTTCTGATGCTGTCGAACTCCGAGGTTGTAATGATGTACTGGATCGGAAGTCCTGCGCGCCTGTCGCCGATGGTTGGTTCCTGCGACACGCTTGCACGCACACCCGGAACCTTCGACAATGCCCGCGTAAGGTTTTGCGCGATTTCATCCTGGCTGTGACTGCGTTTGTCAGGATCTTTGAGATAAACACGCACCGCTCCGGAAGTAGCCGAACCGGCTCTTACAATGAAAGACGTGCGATCGTCGGTTGTCATTTTGTCAACAATATTTGACACGACATTCAGTCGATCAACAAGATATGCGAATGATGAATTTTCCGCCACGTTCACGTTCACCGAAAAGCGGCTGCGATCTTCCATCGGAGCAAGTTCCTGCGGCAGTACCGAGTAGATTATTCCAATAATCACAAACGAAACCGCCATCACGGCAATCGCTACAAAGCGATGTTCAATAACCGCCGTAAGTGCCTTGGTGTAGCCGTTGATCATAGCATCGAAAAATGGTTCGGTTCGTGCCTGAAATGAGTTCTCATTTTTTTTGTGTTTGCGAAGGATGCGGCTCGAAAGCATCGGTGTGAGCGTAAGCGAAACAAGTGCCGACAGCAACGCGGTTGATGCCATAACCGCCGCAAACTCGCGAAAGAGTCGGCCGGTCATACCCTGCATAAACATCAGCGGTGTTATTACCGCTGCAAGTGAAAGCGTTGTCGCAATAATCGCGAAGAATATCTCTGTCGCACCTTTGTCGCCTGCCTCCATCGGAGGAAGTCCGTCTTCGATTTTGCTGTAAATGTTTTCGAGCATGACTATCGCGTCGTCAACCACAAGACCGGTGCCAAGCACGATGCCAAGAAGCGTTAGAATGTTCACCGAAAATCCGAAAACATACAGAACCGCAAATGTTGCAAGAAGTGAAATCGGCATTGCAAGAACCGGAATGAGCGTCGCCCGCCAGGTTCGCAGGAAAAAGAATATGACCACCACCACAAGAATGAACGAGAGGAAGATCGTTGTCAGAACATCGCGAATGGAGTCACGGATATTTTTGGTGATGTCGAGAATTACATTGAGTGAAATCTCATTGCCGAAGTCCCGATTGACGGCTTTCAGTCGCTTGTAAAATTCATCGGCAATGGCAACCTCGTTTGCACCAGGCTGTGGAATAACCGCCAAGCCGACCATTTGCACACCGTTGCAACGGAATATGTTCTTGTCTCTCTCCGGCCCTTCAACTGCTTCCGCCACATCTTTCAATTTGACCGCCGCACCGTTCTCGGTACGGATGATCATCTCGTTGAAATCTTCTGCTACAGAATATCCGGTGCGTGTTAGAACCGAAATTTCATTTCGATGATCCTCGACACTTCCCGCAGGAAGCTCGATATTTTCCTTCAAAAGAGTCTGTTGAATATCCTGTGCAGTTACTCCAAGTGCCGACATCCGAAGTGGATCAAGCCAGAGCCTCATTGAACGACGGCTGTCACCGTAAACCGCCACTTGGCTAACACCGTCGATTGTTTGAAAGCGCTGCACCAGTTCATTGTTGCAAAAATCGGAAAGATCGAATGGCGACATTTTTTTGGAGATGACAGAGGCCATGACGATAGGTGATGCATTGGCATCAGACTTCGTTACAACCGGCATACTGATGTCGGTCGGCAAAGATTTCATCGCACGCGAAACCCTGTCGCGGACATCGTTTGCGGCGACTTCGAGATCGTAGCCCAAATTGAATTCGACTGTGATATTGCTGCTGCCGGTCGTGCTGGAAGATGTGATCGAACGAATTCCGCTGATGCCGTTGATCGACTGTTCGAGCGGAGTTGTCACGAGGTTGTCGATGACCTCAGGCGCGGCACCGCTGTAGTTGGTCGACACCGTAATGATCGGCGAATCGACCGCCGGATAATCGCGGACGCCAAGATTCATGAGTGCAACCGCGCCTGCAAGCACTAAAACAATATTCAATACAAAAGTAAGAACCGGCCGCCTGATGCAAATCGAAGAAAGCTTCATCTGGAACCTTTCGCATGCTTCTGATTTTTACCGCCGGATTGATCGTCGCCGTTTGGTACGGCGGAAGCGGAACCGTCGCTTGCCGGAGCTTTTGCTGCATCATCGGCAATTACGACCGGAGCATTCGGACGAAGAAGAGCCGCGCCATCGGTCACGACAGAATCGCCTTCGTTGGCACCGGAAATGATCTCGACCATGTCGTCCTGTCTGATGCCGGTCTTGACAAAATGCGGAACGGCTTTGCAGTTGACCACTGCATAAACCTTCGGCCCCGCAACATCGGGAACAACCGCTTCGGCCGGAATCATCACCGAGTTGTCGCTGTGACGGATCACGATTGCAGCGCTCACGAAAGTTCCGGGAACGAGCTTCGTCGCATCGGAAAGTTTAGCACGAACGGCAAGTGTTCTTGTCGATTTATCAACGGAAGGCTGAGTTGCATAAACCGTCGCGTCCACCGATTTGGATGACTGTGAAAACGTCAGGGTAATATGTGTTCCTGGTTTCACGAGTTCCGAATACCGCTCCGGCACAGAGCACTCAATTTTGAGCGGCCCTTTCGAAACGATGTCGGTGATTTTTGTTCCGATCGAAACGTATGCGCCCGGGCTGACCGTGCGCAAGCCGACAAGACCGGCAAACGGCGCGAGTATCTCGGACTTCGCAAGCTGGGCGCGAAGTTGATCGACATCGGCAGCCGACGACGACTCGGTCATCTCGGCGGTTTCGAGGTCTTCGGTGCTGGCCATCTGCTTCGACAGAAGATCCTTCGTGCGAATCGTTTTCTGTTTGTTCAGGTTGTTTACCGCTTCGGCCTTTCGAAGCTGCGCGGCAATATCATCGGCGGCTATGCGGCAGATCAGATCACCCTTTTTGACGACTGCGCCTTCCTTCATTGGAAGCTCGGCAACACGACCGGCAAGTTCGGTGCAGAGTGCCGCCGCTTCGTCGGGAAGGATCGATGCGGCGACATTGATTTCCTCGCTGAGCGGTTTCGTTTCGACTGCGCACACATGGACGGGAACCGGTCGTCCGCCTTTGCCGCCTTTACCTGCACCGGCGCCTTGCTTCGCATCTGGCTTTGCAGCCGCCTGACTGTTGCCCGACGGAATCATTCTGCCGACGACAAGTCCGACAATCAGAGCGACAACAACCGCAATCCACAGAAAAGTTTTCTTCATATATCTACCTGTTTATTTGAAATCGGGAGTCAGTTTGCCGAGTGATTTTTCGTAACGGGCCCGCGCCACGAAGAGATCGTATCCGGCCTGAATGTATCCGGCCCTGCTGCTTTCACTCGCAGATTCGGCATCGGCAAGAAGCAGCGGATCACCGTTGCCGTTTGTCAATCGTTCCGCCGCAATATCGCGGGCAAGCGTAGCCGCATCAAAAGCCTGCTTCGATGCCTGAAGACGCAGATTTGTTTCAATCAGATTTGATGCCGCGTAAAGGATCTCCTGCTTTGCCGCATTGTCAACCGCGTCGAGATTTGCATTCGCAAGACGAAGCGATGCCCTGGCCGCATCAACAGAAGATTTCACCGAGAAGCCGGAAAAGATCGGAACACTCAGCAAAGCACCGGCAGACCACGACGGACGATCTGCGATCCAGACCTTGTCTCCGACAGTTGCAGGAGCAAGTGCACGGTATCCGAACGCTCCGTTTGCCGACAATGTCGGAAGATGCGCCGCTCTTGCCGAAGACAACGAAAGCCTTGCGGCCTCGATGCGTTCAGAGGCAGCCTTGTGATCGGGACGAAGCAAAAGCACCGATGTGTCAACTGTCGTATCAACCGAAATCACCGCGCTCGAATCGTATGCAACCGGAAGAGAATCGAGGCTCACCGAACTGGCAGGAATCCCGACCTGCACCTCGAAATTTACCGCAGAAATCCTGCACGAATCGGCTGCTCTAATCACCGCAAGTTTTGCATTGGCGAGAGTGTAGTCGGCGGCGGCGATTCCGTATTTTGTGCCCTTACCGTTTGCAAGCTGGGCGCGGGCGAGATCGCTGTGTTTCTGCGCGGCATCGAACGCATCCTTCGCCGCATTGAAACGGTCGTTCGCCGAGAGCACCGCACAGTAAGCCTGAATGGTCGAGAGAATAATCGTTTGCGCTGAATATGCCGAATCGAATCGTGCGGCATCGAAACCTCTGTGCGCCGAGCGCAACTTTGCCGGTGTTTTCCCGAAGTCGAGAATTGTCTGCGACAAGGCAAGTCCGGCATAAAATTGAGACTGCGGATCTTTTATCGGATTCTGCCCTGATGAAGTCGGCCCGCCAGCAATTGTACCCTGACCCGCCGCCGATAACTGCGGAAGCAACGGTGATCGAACCGCTTCAACATTGGCCGATTGAGTCTGAACCGCAGCGGCCGCCGCTTCGTTCGCCGGGCAATGAACAAGTGAACTTACTATCGCATCATGAAGAGAAAGTGAGCCGGCAAACGCAGACGAGACAACAGCCGCAGAAACAATACACGCTAAAACCTTTGTCACATTCACCTCGAAAATCTCTCTGACCTAATCCGCCAACAGTCCCCGAAAATACTGAATGCGGATCAAACAAATCGTTAGAATTCCATTTGCTATGTCAGACGATCTTTCATTCAAAGGTGTTACCGTTTATATTCTATAAAAGGTGTATTTTCTTAAGTTTGCGGAACCGGTAATGATAAGAAACCAGTGGTATGCCGTTCTCGATTCGAAGGAAGTCAAAAAGGGTCGCCTTCTTGGCGTTACTCGGCTTTCCGAACGAATGGTTTTCTGGCGCGACCAAAACAACAAGATCGTATGCCTTGCCGACCGTTGTGTTCATCGTGGTGCCGCCATTTCTGCCGGTTGCCTCAAAGGTGAACATGCCATGTGCCCGTTCCACGGATTCGAATACGACTCGACCGGCCGAGTCAAACTCATTCCTGCCAACGGCCGCAGCACTCCTGTTCCAGAAAACATGCACGTCCATTCGTTCCCAACGGCGGAGCGTCACGGAATGATTTACATCTGGTGGGGCGACGACTGCGCCGAACTGCCGCCGGTTCCGGGCTTCGCCGACATAGACGAAAAATTTCCTTACGTGACAACTGTGCATCACTGGCCGGTTCACTATTCACGTGCAGTTGAAAATCAGCTCGACCTTGTGCATGTGCCATTCGTTCATGCCGACACGATCGGGCGTGGCTTTCATACGCTCGTAAACGGGCCGCTCCAACGTGTAAGTGACGATGGACATCAGATAGAATTCTGGGTTTATAACGAAGTTGACAAAGGGCAATTACCAAAGAAGGCAAACCAGCTTCCACCGCCAGACTCCAATATCCAGCATATCCATTTTGTCTTCCCGAATATCTGGCAGAACTGGATCCTTCCAAAGTTCCGTGTGTTTGTGGCATTCGTTCCGATTGACGAGGAGAACACGCGGATCTATTTGCGAACTCTCCAGCGTTTTGTAACCGTGCCGATCCTTCGAGAGGTTGTCGATTTCGCCAATATGAAATTCGGCACCAAGGTTCTCAATCAGGATCGTCGTGTAGTGCTAACTCAGATCCCGAAAAAAACTGCGCTTCAGATGGATGAAAAACTGATCGCCGGTGATCTGCCGATTGTCACTTACAGAAGATTGCGGGACGAAATGCAGAAGGCCTCCACCGACCCGATCTGATAAACGACGATTTTGGCACCTATATTTCTGTAGAAAACACTTTTCTTTCTGTAAATCTTATGAATGGCATATAAAACTGGCATTTCCACAAAAACGTCCTATCTTACTGTGGAAGGTTGAATAATCGATGTTGCAGATACATTGGCAAATATGCCAATAGTTTGCAGTGAATTTGGTAAAACTAAAACATTGAATACTATTTCAAATTTTTGTAAGATGGAAAAACTAAAACGAAAGGAACAAGCAATGGGAAAGCTATTTGCCATCATTGCGGCCAGTTGCATCTATGCAATAGCAGGGACGGGATCTTCTTCGGAACTCAGGGTGAGTGAGTCCGAAAACGGTGATAGTGTTCGCCTTACCAGCAACACTGTTCTTGTGGCACAAATGACATGTGCCATTTCCGGCGGATATCACTGGCAATGTGACGGTGACGTTCCGTCGCTACTCAGCGATGTTTCGGCTAAACCCGATGCCGATCACAAGCGGGAATATGTAACGGTAAAGCATGCCGAGGGTAGTGGCTCTCAGGTCAGGGACATCAAGGCTCATGTTTTGCGTTTTATAGGCCATGACACTGGTTGGTGCGTTCTTAATCTTATTGAATGCCGTGCATGGGAAAAAAATGCGTCTCCGGCGAAGAAATTCACGCTATATGTTCACGTTGATGCTCCATTCTCCGGTATATACGAAGCTCCTAAGTTCACACTCGAGAAAGCGTCGCTTCCTTTGCCAAAGGGAAGAGGGGCTTCAGCGGCAACGCTGCCTGCGAAGTTTGATTGGGTTGATAGTGGAATCGTAACTACGCCTAAAGATCAGGGCCAAACAGGGGATTGCTGGGATTTTTCTGCTTGCGGTGTATGGGAATCGCAAATCACGCGATTTGCCCGTAGTCCAGGAGATCCGGAAGTTGACTTGTCAGAGCAGTTCGTGAATTCCTGCAACCCGTGGGATATGAACAGCAATAATGGCGGTAATTTTCCTTATCCAATGGCCATTGATTATATCGCTTCAGATTATGGTCAGGATTCAGCCGGAGTTGTTTACGAAACAGATTGTCCGTTTGATATTAACAATCCTGACGGTGTTTCAATAAATAACTCGCTTCCCCATCATGAAAAGCTTACAGTCTGGGGTTATTGTGATTACATTGAGGATTCTACCAATCCCAATAACAATAATCACACTGTAACTACAGACGAAATGAAAAGTTGCATCTACAGGTTCGGCCCTATCGGTGCTTGTGTTGATGCGGAAAGCAATTGGGATAATTACAATGGCGGTGTGGTTTCTACCGGAAGTAGTAATACATTTAATTCAACAAATCATATTATTATGGTAACCGGCTGGGATGATAACAACAATTGTTTCAATGTCAGAAATTCGTGGGGACCGGATTTTGGCGAGAACGGATATATCCGAATAGCATACAACACTGCTGGTATCCAAACTTGTGCGGCATGGATTTCATACAATGACACATCGGCAACTCCCGTCGTGCTGTCAGCACCGCGTTCTGCTTGCAAGCCGGTTCTGATGGCGAAAAATGGGTTGATTAAATGGTCACTGCAAAGTGCAGGAAAAGTTGGTATCGGAGTATATTCGCTTGACGGACGCGAAGTCACATCTGTGCGTGAAGCATTCTATCCAGCCGGAGCGCACAGTCTGACCATTGGGCATCTTGCCAAAGGAATTTACATTGTAAAACTTGTTGTCAACGGAATTGTTTCTGGAGCTATAAAAGACATAATTCTTCAGTGATGTTTTGTGAAAGGGGCTGTCTCAAAAATTAGGCAGCCTCTTTTTTTATCAAATATCATTCGCTGAAAACCTTTTGCTTTGTTTGACATCAGGGGAAATTCTTACCACACTGAAACCGCCCCACTGTACGGGCACTTTTTCATACGGTGTTATATTTCCTGTTATCAGCGTGCTTACAAAACGAAGGCATTTACAAACCCAGAGTCGCTGTACCATGCGACGAATGAATCGTTGAACCATCACGATTCTAATTTGGTTCCAAACGGTTCAACTGAATAGTTTCAAGACATCGCTTCTCGTCAGATGCTTGAAGAAGTGTTCCTCCGATTCGATGATCCCGTCTGCTAATTCGCGCTTATCATTCTGAAAAGCAAGCACCCGTTCTTCTATGGAATCACGAGTTATCATTTTGTAAACCATGACCTCTTTGGTCTGACCAATGCGGTATGCCCGATCGGATGCCTGGTTTTCAGCCGCCGGATTCCACCACGGATCGAGATGAAAAACGTAATCGGCTTCGGTAAGATTGAGTCCGGTGCCACCAGCCTTCAACGAAATAAGGAAGACCGGAATCGTTGAATCGTTTTTGAAGTGCTCAACAATGTTCTGACGATTTGTAGATGAGCCGGTCAATGTTTCATGACGGATGTTCAGCGTCTTCAATCGCTGGGAAACTATTTCGAGAAACGATGTGAACTGCGAAAAAACCAGAACACGATGCCTTTCGGAAATTATCTCTTCGAGATTTTCTTCGAATACACGAAGCTTCGCCGAGTCGCCGGTAAAGGCCTGTTCGACAAGTGATGGATGACAGCAGATCTGCCGCAGGCGCAGCATTCCCTCAATGATCCTGATGCCGCTCCGCTCGATTCCGAATCTGTCAATCTCGTCTATAATCCGGCCGAGATATGCTTCTCTGATGGCATCGTAAATCACGCGCTGTTTGGGGAGCATTTCACATTCGAGTATGATTTCGGTCTTTGGCGGAAGTTCGGTAGCCACCTGTTTTTTCGTGCGCCTAAGAAGGAATGGAAAAATCATTTTGCGAAGTGCAGCCATTGCCGCCGGATCACGTGTAAGTTCCACCGGCCTTATGAACGCCCGTCGAAACGCCGCGAATGTTCCGAGCATTCCGGGGTTGAGAAATTGAAACATCGACCACAATTCGCCAAGACCGTTTTCGATCGGAGTTCCGCTCATAGCAAGGCGGTTGCGTGCCAGAAGACTGCACACTGCTTTTGAAATCCGGGCCGATGGATTTTTTATCACCTGCGCTTCGTCGAGGATCACGTAGTTGAATTTTACATCTGCCAAAATATCCATGTCGCGAAGAAGCGTTCCATAGGACGTGAGCAGCACATCGGCGCTCTTTACAAAACGGAAATTGTCACGTCGCTTATCACCCTGATGAACTGCCACGACAAGCGATGGAGCGAAGCGCGTGAGTTCCTTCTGCCAGTTCCAGACAACTGAAGATGGCGCAGCAACGAGGCTCAATCCGTTTCCCCTTTCGCGGCACAGCACCGCGATTGCCTGAACGGTTTTACCGAGTCCCATATCGTCGGCGAGACAGCCACCGAATCCGAAGTGCCGCAGAAAATTCATCCAGTCGTAACCGGCCTGTTGATAGGGCCGCATTTCTCCACGAAATATTTCCGGTACACTTTGCTTTTTAATGCCGCTGAACCCCGAAAGATTTTCTTTCAGCTCCAAATAGAAGTCATCGACTTCAGATGCCGAAGTCGGATCGAGATCGGCGAGCATCGCAAGCACCGGAAACTGCGCAAATGTCGCGCGGAAATTCCCGCTGCCCTCATTGGATGTTTGTGCGAGCTCGAAAAATTTCGAGAGCACATCTTGCCACGAATCGGGAAGGCGACCCGACGATCCATCTGAAAGCATTATGTATTCGTCATGTTCACGAACGGTACGGACAATCTCGGCCAAAGCCGCAGGAATGCCGTCGATGGTCATTCCCATTCTGCAAAGAAAAGACTCACCGTCGCGTTTTACCGCAAGCGAAAGTTTGGGAATCGAATAGCGGACACGCGCATGAACCAAATCACGGTGTCCAAAAATCTCAATACCGCGATCGGTTAGAGCCGGAAGGTTTTCTTCGATCCACAGGCGCTGATCGACATCGGGAGTGAACGATCCCTGATGATAACGCTTGAGCCGATTCTCTAAAAGTAACGCGACATAAGATTGCTCTCGCGCCCGGTTACGAATCAGCTTGACAATAAGAAAATCGGTCGCCGGAATCATTGCGTGATTTCCGGTAGCCGAAAGAGAAAACTCATATTCCTGCGGATCGATGATTCCCGTGTTGTAAACGAAGCGCGGTTCAATAATAAGCATTCCGTCGCATTCGGCAAGATAAAGCCGACAGCGCGGTTTGCCTGAGACTTCCTTCAGCTCCACCGATTCGTTTGTATCTGAAAGCTCAGGATCTTCTGCAAGGAATTCGCCGCTTGCAACAATGGTTTCGTAACGTGAAAGCGGCTCCGGTTCTTTCTTTGGAATTGCATCGAACATTCCAATCTGCACTGCCTCGGCAGCATTGACGGCGTGCATGAGTGCTACCGAATGTTCGCAGGCTCCGCCGAGCCGGTATCCGCATGTGCAGGCAAATACGAGTGACCCGTTTGTTCCTTTAGTAACGACCGACCTGAAACTTCCATGAACTTTCACAGACGCTGAAACCGAAGTGCCGACAATCTGAATGGCGCTCACACGACCGGAATCGAAACAGCGCCTGCCTTCCTTCAAAACGGAGGGCAGGGCATTGTCGGATATTTCGGATTCTGAAAATTTCATATTCTTATCTTGTCAAGTATTCAAGATAAGAAAGGGGTGGAACGAGGGCAATACTGTACTGAAAGAAAACTGCCAGTGAAATCCTTTCCACCGGCAGT
>CAIOZP010000646.1 GCA_903862805.1 uncultured Fibrobacterota bacterium | reverse complement strand
TCATGAAATGATTTGGTGATTCCATAAACCTGAATCATTACAAACTCCTCAGTATTTCACTCGCCCGCAGGCTTCTGAGCTTGAACAGAGGAAGAAGTCCGCCGATCAAACCGACGATCAATGTCATCAGTAATGCCTCGAAAATCAGTGTGGAGTTAATGAATGGTGCAAAAGGCAATATTTGTTTCAGTACGATGTAAATCCCGAAAGAACACAGCAGACCAATGATTCCACCGCACAGCGAAAGTATGGATGACTCGAAAATAACCAGCAGAGCCATATCGCTTATATTCCAACCTTCCGCAGTAAGGATTCCGAGATCCCTTTTGCGATCCTGAATGTTGCTGATCATCGTGTTCAGCACGACAATAATACAGATGGCGATTGCAAAAAAAGCGATAGCATCGACGAATGATCCGACATCGCCCAATATTCCTTTGTAATCATCCATCCACGTTGAATTCCTGCGGATACCGGCATCGGGGAAGGTCGTAAGCAGACTTTTGCTTACATCCTCTTCCTTGTATCCGGGGAGCAATGATACACAGTAGGAGGACACCTGCCCTTCGCGGCCATATCTGATTTTCGCCTCGTTGAGCCTGATTATTATTGCATTGTCAAGGAAGACAGATCCGGTTTCATACAAGCCTTTTACCTTGTAGTTCTGTCCGTCCATTTCAAGTGAATCACCGACCTTCTTGCGATAAAGCGCCGCTGATTTTTTGCTCAGCAGGCATGTGTTTGAATCACCTGCCTCAATAATTTTACCTGATTTTATTCCCTGAAAGTAAACTCCGCCTCCGGTATGTTTCAGCGTAGCCACCGGATCAACACCGCCGATCAGGCCGAAAGAAAACATTCCGCCGCCAAAAGTATTCCTGTTGTTTACAGTTGAAGCAAGTGCCCATACTTCCGGTGTAACAGCCTTGACACCTTTGATCTGTGCGATTTTTGTTTCAAGCCCGGCGGGGATCACCGAAAAAAGAGGATCGACACTACCCTTTTTCACAAGATAGATTCCATCAAGCCGTGTGTAATACTCTTTGACAGATCTCTCGAAACCAAACGACATGGAAAGGAGACTGATAAAACCGGCAATTGAGACTGCAACGCCGACTACCGCAAGAATGCTCCGGGATTTTTGATGAAGCAGAATTTTCAGCGCCAATCGAATCATGGTTCCCGATCTGCAAATGAATGCATCAAAAAAGTAATATCCACGCCAAATAAGATGTACAAAACTGCTGCTCGCTCCGTACAACTGTTATCTGAACAACGAAGAAAAGTTCTTCCAGAACAAGGCTTTTGCTCTGCACATACTCAAGAGCCGCCAAAATACTATCGCAACACTTTATAATTCCATGATTTTCTATAACGCAGGATGATTCCACTAATGATCCGAGGATGAGCTTTCCTCTAAAAAAAAGAGAGCTCGGGGCTGATGTCTGATCCTAATGCCCTGGTCAAAATGAGATTGAGCTGATCTGCCGTAAGAATTTCAGACTCGAGGAATTCCCTGCACGTCAATCTGAAAATCCTTTCGAGTCGGGCAGAAATCTTCGGGTCTGGAGAGATCGGGATTTTTTGCAAGTGACAAACAAATCCTTTCCCGCTCTTCTGCCCGAGAAAACCATCGGCAACTTTTTCGGCAAGTGCCGATTCGAGCACGGCAAGTTCGTACTGCTTTGAACCGCCTGCAAACCCTCGGTAATTCTGAACTGCCGAGAGAACTGTATCCAATCCGATTGTGTCAAGTAGTGTCAAAGCACCAAATGGCAGATAATTTGAAATGCTTGAGCTGTCGATAATCCTTGGATCAATTCCGCTTTTTATCAGCCTTACTGCTTCGACCTGAAGCGGAAGCAAAAGTCTGTTCGCAGCAAACGCCGATGTTTCATCTTCATTGACAAGTGCAACTCCGATTCTGTCGGCAAAGTGTTTGAGCTTCTCGCGCTTTGCCGAGCTGATTTGTTGTGGAATTATTCCCTCCGCAACAAGTGACAGACTCACCGGATGAAAGAAGTGCAAGCCGACAATTCCTTCACCAATTGCCGACGGGAGAATGGAGGAGCTGTTCGACATTATCAACGTGTCGGACTTGAAGGCATGACTCATCGACAAAATGAGCGCCCGTTTTTCGTAGATAGATTCGGTAGTGCTTTCGATTACAAATTCAAATTGAGAAGAAAGATTATCAAGTGGGTTGATAAATTCAGCACGGGTATTTTCATTAGAATCTGCAATGATTTTTAGAGTTCGGCATATCTTTTTTTCTGATGACTTTTTGAATTCATCGAGGCGTTCTGAACTTCTTG
>CAIOZP010000645.1 GCA_903862805.1 uncultured Fibrobacterota bacterium | reverse complement strand
TGTGTGTGACTTCAACACCGCAACGATCGCAGACCACGCCGCGATAACGGATACGCTTGTACTTGCCGCAGTTACACTCCCAGTTCTTGACCGGCCCGAAAATCTTTTCGCAGAAAAGACCGTCGCGTTCCGGCTTGAAAGAACGGTAGTTGATGGTCTCAGGCTTGGTAACCTCACCAAAAGACCAGTTACGGATAGTATCGGGAGCCGCAAGCCTTATGCTCACGCCTTCGATTTCTTCGAGATCTATTTCGGGCTGACCGAATATTTCTGACACGGGAAAACCCCCTTGATCAACTATTTACTGATTACAGAAGCGAACTTATTCGTCGTACTCGGTGGTAACTATACCAATGTCGAGTGCAAGCGCTTTGATCTCACGAATGAGAACGTTGAAAGCCTCAGGAATACCGGCCTTCGGTGCGTTTTCACCCTTGACAATCGCTTCGTAAATCTTGGAACGTCCTGATATATCGTCTGACTTGACCGTAAGCATTTGCTGCAGCGTGTAAGCCGCACCGTAAGCTTCGAGCGCCCAAACTTCCATCTCACCGAAACGCTGTCCACCGAACTGTGATTTACCACCGAGCGGCTGCTGCGTAACAAGTGAATACGGACCAATGGAACGCGCGTGGATCTTGTCGTCAACGAGGTGACAGAGCTTGAGCATGTAGGTCGGCCCGACTGTTACATCGTGGTCGAACTCGTCTCCAGTGCGTCCGTCGCGAAGACGTGTCTTTGCGGTCTTGATATGTCCAGCTTCCTTAAGCAGAGCAAACACATCAGCCTCGCTGGCACCGTCGAAAACCGGAGTTGCAATGTGCATCCCAAGCTTCTTGGCAGCAAGACCCATGTGACACTCGAGGATCTGCCCCACGTTCATACGGGACGGAACACCAAGTGGGTTGAGCACAATGTCAACCGGCGTGCCATCGGGCATGAAAGGCATATCTTCAACAGGAACGATCTTGGAAATAACACCCTTGTTACCGTGACGACCTGCCATTTTGTCACCGACAGAAAGCTTGCGCTTCTTGGCGATATAAACCTTGACAAGCTGCAACACACCAGGCTTTAGCTCATCGCCACGGACGATCTTGTCGATCTCCTTGTCGAGTTTGTCTTCGAGCTTGGAAATGTAGTCGCTGGCCTGGAAGTGAATGCGATCGGCAAGTGCATTCTTCTTCTCGGCCTCACAGAATCCGTCTTTGAAGGCGATAACCTTGAAGTCGAGCTTCTTGAGAAGCAGCTTCTTCCAGGTCTTGCCTGCAGGAACGATAACGTCGCCGGTATGATAATTGGTGATCTCACGGGAAATCGAATCTTCGAGGATCGCACTCAGCTTCTCGATACGAAGATCTTCGATGCGAGTGATTTCTTCTGCGATCTCGATCTTTAGTGCGTCAATACGATCCTTGTCTTTCTTCTTGGAACGCTTGTCACGATCCTTGCGGGAATAGACATGTGCATCGACCACAACGCCCTTGAGTCCGGGCGGAGTTTTAAGCGAAGAGTCACGGACATCGCCGGCCTTTTCGCCAAAGATCGCACGAAGAAGTCGCTCCTCAGGAGAGAGCTCTGTCTCGCCCTTTGGAGTCACTTTACCGACGAGAATATCACCAGCTTCAACCTCTGTACCGACGCGGACAATTCCGGTCTCGTCGAGGTTGGCAACTGCGTCTTCGGAGACGTTTGGAAGCTCACGGGTGAGCTCTTCCGGTCCGCGCTTTGTGTCACGAACTTCAGTCTCGAACACGACGATATGAATGGACGTATAAACGTCTTCGGCAACAATTCTCTCGGACACGATGATCGCATCTTCGTAGTTGTATCCGCGCCACGGCATGTACGCGACCATCACATTGCGACCGAGAGCGAGTTCGCCCTCTTTGGTCGAGTGACCGTCGGCGAGAACCGTTCCGGCCTTGACCTTCTGGCCAGCCTTCACGCAGATCTTCTGGTTGATGCAGGTGTCCTGATTTGAACGCTCGAACTTCGTGAGCTCGTATGAGTCATTCTCTTCAAGCCACAGATCTCCGTCGGTCTCTTTTTTGGTACGACGAATAGTGATCTTGCCAGCATCGATCTTCTCGACAACGCCGTCGTTCTTAGCAACAACGAGACAGCCTGAGTCGAAAGCTGCGCGACGCTCAAGACCGGTTCCGATATACGGAGCCTCGGCCTGAAGAAGCGGCACCGCCTGACGTTGCATGTTCGATCCCATGAGCGCACGGTTTGCGTCGTCGTGTTCGAGGAAAGGAATCAGACCGGCGGCAACCGACACAAGCTGCATCGGAGAAATATCTATATAAGAAATCTGCTCGCGGTTGACAACAGGATAATCGTCACGGAAGCGTGCGAAAACCATTGTCTCCTTGATCTTACCCTTGTCGTCGATCTTGATGTCGGCCGGAGCGATGTAGTGATTGTCTTCCGCGTCGGCGGTGAGATAATCGATCTGCCCCGTAACAACGCTATCGACAACCTTCTGGTAAGGAGTCTCGATGAAACCGAATTTATTGACACGTGCGAATGTCGAAAGAGACGCGATAAGACCGATGTTCGGACCTTCAGGCGTTTCGATCGGACACAGACGTCCGTAGTGTGTATGGTGCACGTCACGAACCTCGAAACCTGCACGCTCACGAGTAAGACCGCCCGGGCCAAGAGCCGAAACACGGCGCTTGTGGGTCAGCTCGGAAAGCGGGTTGGTCTGATCGAGGAATTGCGAGAGCTGGCTTGACCCAAAGAATGCCTGAACAACGGTCGAGACCGTGCGTGCATTGATCAGATCCTGCGGAACGATGTGCTCTGCATCACGAACCGACAGACGCTCGCGGATCGTACGAACCATTCTGGTAAGACCAACCGTGAACTGCGCAGCAAGAAGCTCGCCGACCGAACGCACACGGCGATTGCCGAGATGGTCGATGTCGTCGAGGAATCCTTCGCCGTTTTTAAGGCGGATCATGTAACGGAAAGTTTCGACAAAGTCTTCTTTTGTAAGGGTATTGCAACCAGCCGGAGCCTCAACACGCAAACGTGTGTTGATACGGAAACGACCGACATCGCCGAGATCGTAACGCTTGTCGTCGAAGAACAGACGCGAGAAAAGGGTGCGTGCTGTTTCAACGTTCGGCGGCGGTCCGGGACGAAGCGTTGCGTAAATGAAGAACAGCGCTTCCTCTTCGGTCTTCGTGTCGTCTTTTGCAAGAGTCTGACGAAGAACGAGATTGTCGAGACCTTCAGAGTCCTTGACCAAAGAGATTTCCTTGATTCCCGCTTTGTCAAGCGCTGCCCACTTGTCTTCGGTAAGAACTTCGTTGGCATCAATGATTATCTCGCCGGTCGAAGTATTGAAGACCGTGGCGGCCACAACACGACCGAGAGACTCGGCTTTAGTAGTTTTACTAACGGCGACATCTTCGTTCTCGAAGAAGAGCGACATGATGTCTTGGTTGGTAGAATAGCCAAGAGCGCGCAGAAGCACAGTACCCGGCATCTTCTTGCGGCGGTCGATATTGATCCAGAGCACGTTGTCTTGGTCAACAATGAATTCGATCCAAGATCCGCGCTGCGGAATGATTCTCGACGACATCAGAGTCTTGCCGGTCGGGTTCACAATCTCGTCGAAAGTGATACCTGGCGAACGGTGAAGCTGACTGACGATCACACGCTCAGCACCATTGATCACGAATGTTCCTCGATCGGTCATGAGCGGTATTTCGCCTATATAGACTTCGTTGGAAATCTTCTCGACGAACTTCTTTACTTCGCCATCCTGCTCGTAAACAAGAAGCGACATATCAACCTTAAGCGGTGCGGCGAAAGTCATGCCGCGTTCCTTGCACTCTTTTATGGTGTACTTCGGAACACCGAGCTTGTAGCCATCATACTCAAGCGAGTAGTAGCCCTTTACATCGGACACCGGAAAAAGACTTGCGAAAACACCATGAAGACCGGCCTTCGTGCGAAGACGCGGCGGCACTTCCTGCTGAAGGAATGCCTTGTATGACTGAATCTGAATTTCCAGAAGATCCGGCAGAGCCAGAACTTCTGGAACTCTGGAATAGCTCTTGCGTGTTACCATTCCGTCGTCCCTTTAGCCCATCGGGCCGTATATGTCTATATGCAGATAAATAAAGAGCACGAGACACGATTATTCGTGTCCCGTGCCAGTGATCGTTATTCGATCGGCTGATACATCAAGATATTGGTATTGTCTCGGGTGGAGATTACTTGACCTCGACCTTGGCACCAACTTCTTCGAGCTTCTTCTTGAAACCGGCAGCGTCGTCTTTGGAGACGGCTTCCTTGACGTTCTTCGGAGCACCGTCAACGAGATCCTTGGCTTCCTTGAGGCCGAGACCGGTAAGCTCACGGACAACCTTGATAACCTGAATCTTGTTTGCGCCGGCTTCGGTAAGAACGACGTCGAACTCTGTCTTTTCTTCAGCGGCAGCGGCCGGAGCAGCAGCAGCAACAGCAACACCTGCGGAAGGAGCCGCAGCCTTGACGTCAAATTTCTCTTCGATTGCTTTGATAAGATCGGACAGCTCGAGAACTGTCATTCCGCCGATTGATTCGATGATCTGATCTTTTGTGCAGATAGCCATTTTGGAAAACCTCCAGATTGATTTGAATTAGTTAGATTCTTTTTGATTCTTGACGGCCTCGAGCGTACCCACGAATTTCGTGAGAATACCCGAAAGAGAACCGGCAAAGTTTGTCATAGGCGCCTTGAGGCACGACAGGAACTGAGACAGAAGCACTTCACGGCTCGGCAGATCGGCAAGCTTGATCGCGTCAACCGCATTGAACATAGACCCATCTACATAAGCCGCTTTGACTTCAAGAAGATCCTTGTACTTTTTGCGGAAATCGCGGATCACTTTTGCCGGAGCAACTCCGTCCTGCAT
>CAIOZP010000644.1 GCA_903862805.1 uncultured Fibrobacterota bacterium | reverse complement strand
TAATCCAAAAACTGTTCCAGACTTTTCGCGCCATGTTGGGCGCCTTCGATGGACGGATGGTAGGCGTTGCTGTTAGCCATAGTGATTATTGCTTCTGGTGCGGCCGACTGGAAGATATTGCGGCCCATGTCAACACCTGCCGCGCCTGCGTCGATTGCATTGCGAGCCATCTTCAGCGCGTCGAGTTCTTCGAGTTTTTTGCCACCGGCAATAATTATCGGAACCGGACATGATGCGACAACAGTTTCGAAACCGTCGCAGTAGTAAGTCTTGACCACCGCCGCGCCGAGTTCGGCAAGCATGCGCGATGCGAGTCCGATGTAGCGGGCGTCGCGGGTCAGTTCCTTTCCAACGGCTGTTACGCCAAGCACCGGAACGCCATAGCGCATTCCTGCATCGACAAGCATGGTCATGTTGTTGATCGTCTGTGTCTCGCACTCGCCGCCAACGAAAACCTGCACGGCAACAGCACTGACGTTCATGCGAAGCGCATCTTCCATATCAACGGCGATTTTTTCGTTCGATAAATCTTTGAGGATGCTTGGCCCACCGCTGGCGCGCATCACTACCGGATTGTTCGACTCGGGATTGATGGTCGAACGCAAAATTCCGCGTGTGCACATGAGCGCATCGGCATAGGGAACAAGCGGCTTGATCGTGACGTCGATGCGTTCGAGTCCGGTGGTCGGGCCCTGGAAATATCCGTGGTCGATGGCGAGCATCACAGTGCGGCCGCTCTTGGGATTGAAAATCCTGGCGAGACGATTTCTCATACCCCAGTCATAGCCGCCCGAACCTTTCAGAAAAAAGGTGTCATTCTTCTGAGGAATGTCGAGGAAATATTCTTTGGATTTTTCCGATACGTCATGCTCGGCCATAATCTGTCTCCTATTAATGAATTTGCTGATTTGTTGTCGCGGCAAAATACGATGCGATGATGGGAGCGTCAAGAAATGCCGGTGACCATCAGATTTGGCATGAAAAATATTCGATCACTCAGGCATATCTTTTCAATATATTCAACAGATACAGACGCGGAGAATATATGGATACTCGTCCGAAACGCGGCATTCTGAGCATCGTTCTCGCTTATGCGCTTTTTTCATCGATATGGATAATTCTTTCAGACCGCTTTGTCGATCTGATGTTCAAGTCGCACCATGTCAATCTGATGATGCAGACAGGTAAAGGCTGGATGTTCATTCTGGTCACGTCGGTCTTGCTGTATTATGCTTTGCGCCGTCGCGATAAAATTCTGAGATGGCAACAGGAAGAAATAGGCGACAAAGCCGCGCAACTCTCGACAATATACGACACCGTTTCGGATGCAATTTTCCTTCATGATGCCGACACCGGTGGAATAATCGACTGCAATCACGGCGCATGTTGCATGTACGGGTACGATCGGATTTCCATGCTCACCCTGTCGGCACCCGACATAGTTTGGCGTGATGATAACGAGGTTGGCGAAAGACCCGGCGCGAAGTTGAAAGCTGCACTGGGAAATCCAGTCAGTTTCGAGGTCCGGGCGCGACACAGTTCCGGCAAACCTTTCTGGGTCGAAGTAAATCTTTCTCCTGTCACAATTAGCGGTCGCGAACTGGTTCTTGCGGCGGTTCACAATATTGACGGCCAGAAAAAAACCTTTAATGCGATAAAGCGCAGTGAGGAAAAATTCTCGACATTATTCCGTACCTGTCCGAGTCCGCTCATCATCTCGGAGTTCGACACCGGAATCTGCACCGATTTCAACGATTCTTTCACCGCATTCTCCGGCTACAATCGCGACGAGGTGATTGGCCATTCGACCCTTTCTCCGGAATTCGACTTCTGGATAGAGAAGCAGATTCGTGTCGACATTGTCGGAAAAGTTCGCCGCAAAGGATCTGTTCACGGCATTGAAACGGCTTTCCGCCACAAAGACGGGCATATTCTCAATGCGATGCTCTCTTCATCGAAGATCAACATTGACGGACGCGAAATGATGCTCACGGTTTTGCTCGACATATCAGAATTGAGCGACACCCGCAGCGCCTTGGCCAACGAGAAAGAACGGCTTTCGGTGACACTTCGAAGCATCGGCGATGGTGTAATTACAACCTCCATCAACAGCACTGTCACATTCCTGAATACCGTTGCTGAAAAACTGACCGGCTGGCAGAGCGATGACGCAGTTGGCAAGCCGCTGACCGAGGTTTTCAACATCATCAGCGAGATCACACGAAAGCCATGCGAAAATCCTGTAGAAAAAGTAATTGCGACCGGCGGTACGACAAACCTTGCAAACCACACGGTTCTCATATCCAAAACAGGCCACGAATTTTCGGTTGCAGACAGCGGAGCGCCGATTAGAGATCTTGATGGGAAGATCATCGGAGCGGTGCTTGTCTTTCGTGATGTTACTGATTCCCGAAAGACCGAAGAGGCTTTACAAAAAAGCCAGCGCCTCGAATCTCTCGGTGTTCTCGCCGGTGGAATCGCACATGATTTCAACAATCTTCTTTCCGGAATATTCGGCTACGTCGAGCTTGCGCAGATGGCAACTCAAAAAGGAAACATAAAGCAGGCGACCGACAATCTCTCGCAGGCTCGAACTGTTTTTAACCGTGCGAAAAACCTTACTCAACAGCTACTTACTTTCGCAAAAGGCGGTTCGCCGCTGCGTAGGCCGCAGTCGATTTGCGAGCATCTGAAAAACGCCGTAACCTTTGCTGTCAGCGGATCAAACTGCTCGCCGGTTTTTGCCATCGACCAAAATGCATGGTTCTGTGATGTTGACGAGAACCAGTTCATTCAGGTGATCGACAACCTTACGATCAATGCCAAGCAGGCCATGCCCTTAGGCGGACGGATAGAAATCGCAGTTGTCAACGTGTCTGCAAAGGATCGGCCATTACATATTCCAGATACAGATTATGTCCGGATTTCCATTCGCGACCACGGCACAGGAATCCCTCCTGAATATGTCGACCACGTTTTCGATCCCTTCTTCACGACCAAACAGCATGGCAGCGGACTCGGCCTTGCCACTGCCTATTCGATCGTAACCCGCCACGACGGATTTATGGAGCTCGAATCCGAACTCGGCAAAGGAGCGGTTTTCAACATTTGGCTTCCTGCCGTTTTGCAAACAGAGGTTTCCAAGGCAATCGCCGGAACCGAAACATACCGAGGCAATGAGCACATTCTGGTCATGGATGACGAAGATTTCGTGCTTGACATTGCGGGAACGATTTTAGGTCAGCGCGGATATAAGGTTGACACTGCCATCAATTCGGTATCAGCGGTTGCGGAAGTTCTCGATGCGATTGACAGAGGCGATCCGTTCGACGCGGCGATCCTCGATCTGACAATCCCGGGAGGTCCAGGTGGCCGCGAAACTGCGATGACACTGCGGCGGATAATGCCAAACCTGATAATCATCGCATCGAGTGGATACGCCAACGATCCGGTACTTGCCAAGCCAACCGAATACGGGTTCGACGGATGCATCCCGAAACCTTACACGTCAGAGGAACTTTCGGCACTTGTGGGTCGCTTGCTCAAGAACCGGAGAAATGCCTGAAGAGGCTGTCAATAAGAAGCGCAAAGAGTCCGGCGAGCATTTCGATCTTCAGCATGGACGAAAGTGTGTCGCACTTGTCAAGCCGACGGTCTTTGGCAATGGTCATGAAAAGCCGAGAGTGAAACGGGAGAACAAGCGCCACACAGGCAAATGCGTAGGTCAATCCGAAAAATCCCTGTATATACGGAACTAAAAGCAAAGCAGCATAGATCAAGGCCAGCGCCAGCAGCATCACACGCAAAATCTTCACGGGAATAATTGCTGTTGTCACGACACCGGAGGCGCGATCACCGGGCGCATCCTGAACATCCTTCACAATTTCGCGCATAAGATTCAGCAGCATCGCAAGGATCGCGGGTACGATCAAAGTTGCCGCACGATTTGAATCGAGGGCGCCGTAGATCAGCGTGTATGCGACAAGCGAG
>CAIOZP010000643.1 GCA_903862805.1 uncultured Fibrobacterota bacterium | reverse complement strand
TGCTGCGCCGCCCTCGGACTGCATCTCTGCCACCTGCGGGACTGTTCCCCAGATGTTTTTCTCGCCACGAGCTGTCTTCTCGTCGGAAATTTCGCCCATCACTGAAGACGGGGTGATCGGATAGATTGCAATTACTTCGCTGACCGCATGTGCTACATGCGACACCGCCGAGTTTCCATCGTGCGGTACTTTTGTACGGGCCATAAGGACTCCTGAAAAAGTTTCGACAGTTGGTGTACTGTCATTTTTTAATCGGCGGTTGGTGTTCCGCCGGGTTTACCGGAAAAGAGAACGAAAATACAGCGTGAGGGGAGGCGAGCGCAAGGTGGGAAGAGGAATGGTTTTCCTGTTCACAAAAGGAAACGAATTTTTGCACTTTTTCAAAAAAAATCTGCGCCAAAGTCTTTCCTTTTAATAAATTCCCCAATTGATGTTAAGAGAGGTCGTATTGAGAGAATTGATGGACAAGCTGATTTCGGATGCGGTAACCACGCACGGCCGGATTTTTCCATGTGGCGAGAAGTCATCATTTTATGAATGTTTTACGATTGAAGGCGAACGTATCGTTTTCTGGTACGATACAGACGACGGAAGCACACACGTCGAAACCGTGAGATTTTTCAAAGAAGGACTGGATATTTCAGGACATCACGGAATCGTCGCCGAGTGATTTCGGCGATCAGTCATACTCAAGTTCTATAGAATTTTCCGCACACCATTCTTTAAGAGCAGTTTCTTCGGCAGCGTTTGAAACCTCGTGCCATTTATCAAGCTTTCCGGCGTGAGCGAGCAAAGTCCTGAATGCACTTTTTCGTTGGAAGATCTCAAGCGCTTCGTTGAATTCTTCCGGCGAAAGATTATCGGCGGCAAATTTGTTTATCAGCTCGTCTTCCGAATAGAGATCATCTTTCTTGGGGACCCAAAGATATTTTTCCGGATCTTCGTATTTCGAAAGTGATGATGTGTCGTCATCAACATCCAGCTCATCAACAATTTCTTCATCTTCATCGACAGTTATAACTTCGCCGGTTTGTCTATCAATTACAGCATACGACTCTGAACCAGGAATACTCATCTGCCTGAACACCAATGAGAGATCCGAGAACTTGACTTTCATGAAAACCCTTTTTTGAATTTGCTTGGTAAAATATAGTTGCTGCGAGTGGCAGTGATGACGGTGGTGTTTCGCTATTGATATCGAGGACATGAGGATGTAAAGGTTCAGCAGGAATCATAATTTCAAGAGCCGTTTCTTAATTGGTAGTCACGGTCTGTTATCTGTAAATTATTTGTCGCAAAAGAACATACAGAGATTTCAAAACTGAGTATTCTTCTCGCTGACAAGGAGGAATTCAGCCAACGTTGCTACGCCGGAGCGAAGTATTCGAATTCGATCAGGCCCACATCATGTACGACATTGCGGCGCGATACTCTTGGTCAATTCGAGAATCGATGGGTGTTCTCCGCAAACCGGACATCCTTTGCGGCGTTTCAGAGGTACTTTACGGAAATTCATCGTCAGCGCGTCGAAGGTCAGTAGTGTATCTGACAAAAGGGAACCGGCTCCGGCAAGAAACTTCAGTGACTCGACGGCCTGAATGGTTCCGAGCATTCCGGCGACGGCCCCAAGCACGCCAGCCTGAGCGCATGTCGGAACGGCATCCGGCGGTGGAGCTTCGCTGAACACACAGCGGTAGCAGGCACTTTCGCATGGAATCACGGTGGTAGCCTGGCCACTGAACTGCAAAACTCCTCCATGTGAAAACGCAACTCTCTCGATGATACAGGCATCGTTGATCAGAAATTTGGTCGTAAAATTATCGGTGCAATCAATCACGAAATCGTAGCCATCACGAATGATCCCGCGGATATTTCCGGCATCAATCCATTCGTGGTAGGTCCGGGCAGAAAGCTCCGGATTAATCGCAAGCATCTTCTCTGCCGCCGATTCAACCTTTGGCCTTCCGATGTCTTTTGTGTAATGGATTACCTGACGTTGAAGATTGGATAGCTCGACTGAATCAGAATCGACGATGCCGATTTTTCCGACACCGGCAGCCGCCAGATAGAGAGCCACCGGTGAACCGAGTCCACCGGTGCCGATTACCAGTACGCGTCCGGCAAGAATTTTTTCCTGTCCTTCAATGCCAATATCCGAAAGAAGAATATGCCGACTGTATCGTTGCAGCTGTTCTTCGGTAAAATCAATCATACAAAATCCCTCTGTCCAGAAAATCCTGGTCGTTTACAAATGCGAGTGTTTCAAATGAAGAGCGTCTGCCCATCTTTTGCACGGTTTAGAAATGTCGGAACCCCGACGATCTCTTTCACTTCGTCGATAAGATCTGCTTTGGCAATCCCGAGAATGTGCATAGCCATTTCGCATGCGACAAAATTGATCGGCAGTTGTTTTGCCGCTTCGATCAGTTCTTCAAGGGTTGCGACATTCTGCTTCTTCATCATACCTGTCATGAGCCGCGGGCTGATGCCGCCGAAATTCAATCTTGACAGTGGCAGATTCCTCACTCCGCCGAGAATGAAATTAAAAACTCGCGACATAAATCCTTTGCCTATTAGGGTGCGACCAGATTTCTTTTTGATGATGTCGAGGCCCCAGAATGTGAAGAAGAGATTCACTTCCCAGTTTACAGCTGCGGCACCTGTTGCAAGCGTGAAAGCCGCAACGGCCTTGTCAAAATCTCCGCTGAAGACAATGATCGAAAGCTTTTGTTTATCTGGCAAAGTCTGATCTCCGTTCAAAGTTTTCATATTCCGAAGCGGAAGTATTACTTTGTGTAAAAATATATCCATCGGTTCGGAGCCGTAAGACTGCATGAAAACTTTAGACCTGAGTATGGAACATTGTCCGATGACTTTTGTGAAGGTCAAGCTGGCCTTGTCGAGACTTGAGCATGGCGAACAACTCTCGGTGCTTGTTCCACCAGGAGAGGCATACGAGAACATACCGCGATCAGCAGCGGAAGCGGGTCACAGGATCATCAGCACGGAACCGGAGGACGGGAATTTCCGCATCGTAATCGAAAGAGGGCAGCAGGTTCCATGAATTTCTTCTGGGGCAGGATTTGAATCCTATATACGTTTGCGGTGATCACCTTTAACTGAAAATGACGCCAGTAATCAGCGCCTTTACACTGACCAGAAATCCGAAAACAATTGTCAATACCAGCGGCATCACACATTTTATGCCTTGATCGTTTCATAATGGACAAATAAGAAAAGAAGACTGACACCATGAACGGAATGTTTACCGAACGCGTTAAAAAAGTCATGCAAATAGCTCGCGAAGAGGCCGTGCGCCTCGGCAACGATTATGTCGGAACCGAGCACCTGCTTCTTGGTCTGATAAAAGAAGGCGACGGTGTTGCCGTAGCCGTGCTTCGCAGCATGAACATCGATCTCGACGAACTTTCTGTGAATATCGAAAAGGCCGTAACGTCGGCCGGCGGAATGATGACCATCGGGCAGATGTTGCCATTCACTCCCCGTGCCAAAAAGGTGCTTGAGATCGCCGCGGCGGAAGCTCGTGCGATGAACCACAAATACATCGGAACCGAGCACCTGCTTCTTGCTTTGATGAAAGACACCGAGTCGGCGGCGGCAAATGCCCTGATGGCAATGGGCCTCGAATACGACAAGGTGAAAGAGGAGATAGGTCGCGTGATCCGTGGCGGTGAAGCGGCGACAGGAAG
>CAIOZP010000642.1 GCA_903862805.1 uncultured Fibrobacterota bacterium | reverse complement strand
CATCGGGATCACGGAACATTGCAAACGGATTTGTCATTGCGTCACCGTCGAAAGTTCTTTGAATATTTCCCGCGATTTAAGAGCGTCTGCCTCATCCATTTTGTCAAGGACATATCCCGAATGAACGATCACCCAATCTCCGGGCGCAATGTCTTCTGTCAACTGAAGACCGGCGCTATAAACCACACCGCCAAGATCGACTTCGGCACTGTCTTTACTAACAGAAATGACCTTGCCGGGAACCGCGAGACACATGCTATCTCCTTGCCGCCGCGATGGCGAGTTGACCGAATGCGATTCCGCCGTCGTTGGCTGGAACCGATGAGTGAGTCAGAACGGTGAATCCGTTTTTAACAAGCAACGACTCAGTTCCGCAAAGAAGTATCCGGTTCTGGAAGACTCCACCCGAGAGCGCAAAGGTCGTGATTCCGCTTTTCTCAGCAATAAGATTCGCGCATCTTGCAAGCTCCGACACGACACCGTTGTGAAACCTTGCGGAGATAATCGCCGGAGAAATTTTCCTGCGGACATCATCAATAAGACATTTCAAAAGCTCAATTGATCCGAACATTTTTCCACTTCCGCCGCTATAGGCTTCTTTACAAACGGGATCGGCAATCGCCTCGAAACGCATGGCCGCTTCCGCTTCAAAAGATATTTGATGACATAAACCAGCGATAGATGCGGCGGCATCGAACAATCTTCCTGCGCTTGTTGTCATCGGGCAGTTGATATTATTTCTGATGGCAGTAATGACCGCCGCAGTTTTTTCCTCTCCGGCAAACTGCGCAGAAGGAATCTCATCGAGTGATTCATTCGCGGCAAGACAAGCAGATACTCCCATTCGCCAGACATCGCGCACGGCAATATCGCCACCGGGAAGCGGGAGCGGATCAAACGATGTCGCCCTCTCATACCCTTCATAATCTCCAACTAAAAACTCTCCACCCCAGATTGTTTCATCGTCGCCGTATCCCGTTCCGTCAAGAGCGATTCCTATCACCTTTCCATCGAAACGATTCTCTGCGCAGCACGATGCAATATGCGCATGATGATGTTGAACACGCATTAACGGAACTCCGAGCTGTTCGGCAAATCGAGTTGATAAAAGATCGGGATGTAAATCACAAACGGCTGACACTGGAGCAAAGCGGAAGAGATCAAAAAACCTCTGTGTGCTTTCTTTGTAAAACTCGAAGGTTTCGCGATTCTTGAGATCGCCGATGTGCTGACTCAGAACCGCAGCACGATCAAGCCCGATTGCAAACACCGATTTCAACTCGGCACCTGCGGCAAAGATCCCCGATACATCGGCATCGATCGGCAGAGACGATGGAACAAATCCGCGCGCACGGCGGATCATCCGGATCTTCCCGCCCACCACCGCACAAACAGAATCATCCACACGATTTATAATATCCCGATTGTGGATGAGGATCGCATCGGCAATTCCCCTGAACTTTTCGCGAGCCTCACTATCAGAAATGACAAGCGGCGTTTCAGAAATATTCCCGCTTGTCAACACGATCGATCTGATATGCCAGCCATAGAACAAAAGATGATGCAAAGGAATTCCGGGCAGCATCGCCCCGACTCCGGAAAGGTTATTGTTTACAGATGAAGCAATGACCTCATTCCCCGGCCCCTTCTCCTTCAGAGAAGGGGAGCTTGCTGTTAAATGAGTTTGCTTTTCCGTTCCCGAAGGGAACAAACACCCTCTCTGAAGGCGAAGTACCCGGAGGGTGAGAGGGTCGGACGAAGTCCGGGGTGAGGTCAGGATGACAATCGGCCTCTCCGGCGAACAGAGCAGAGACTCTTCATCAGTAGAAATCTCTGCATAATTTTTCACCGCCTCTACATCGGCAAACATTACTGCAAAAGGTTTCCCGTCGCGTCGTTTGCGCTCACGAAGATTCTTCACGGCGATTTCGTCAGAAGCGTTAACCGCAAGATGAAATCCGCCTAATCCTTTTATCGCAACGATCCCGCCGTCTTCAATAATCCTTCGTGTCTCTGCGATTATTTCGGTGATGTTTTGTATTGATCGGTCAGATGTTTCGAGCACGCAGGCCGGGCCGCATTTGGAACAGGCGGTCGGCTGGGCGTGAAAGCGCCGATCCCGAACTTCGTCAAATTCCTTTTGACACGATGGACACAATTCAAACATGCACATGGATGTACTGCTTCTGTCATACGGCAATTTTTTAACTATCGAAAACCTCGGCCCGCAATCTGTGCAGTTGACAAAAGGAAAATCAATCCGATTGGGTAGTGTTTTCATATCATCAAGGCAATTTTCACAGACTGCAATATCGGGACTGATTTCAGTCACCGCACCTTCCTCGTCCACGCTTTTGCGAATGATGAATGATGCACAGTTCAGCAATTCAACTTCGCGGGATTCTATCGAATCAACACGGGCAAGAGGCGGATGTTTTTTTGAAATGGCGTCACAGAAATCTTTACAGGCTGGCAGCAAACCTTCTACATGGCAAACCACACCTGCCGTCCGGTTCTCGACCCAGCCATTAACAGCGAATTCTTCTGCAAGGCGAAATAGAAACGGACGAAAGCCAACACCCTGAACGATTCCGCGAATGGTGACTTCATAGCCTACAGATTCAGGTGTATTTATCGGCACTTATTTCTTTCCAGTACTGCTTTCGGTTACTTTACATCAATCAACCACGACCGCATTCGACACGTTTTTTTGATCTTCGATGCGTTACACTTCATCTTCAACGCATTGCTGATGATCTTCAATGCATTTTTTTGATCTTCGATGCGTTACTCGTCATCTTCAACGCATTGCAGATGATCTTCAATGCATTTTTTTGAACTTCGACGCGTTACTCTTCATCTTCAACGCATTGCTGATGATCTTCAATGCATTTTTTTTGAACTTCGATACGTTACTCGTCATCTTTAACGCGTTATTTTTTATCATCCTGACCTTATTTTTCATCTTTGACTGAATCGGCCAAGACTTACTTATCCGAAAACCGCAGTCAACGCCGCCTGAACCTTCGCAGTATCAACACCCGGTGCCGACGAAACTGATCCGGGTGTACCCGGCAAAAGAAGCTGGACGTGATCGGTTTTCAGCCCGGGGAAGTTAGAGGCATCGGGTACTGCGGCCGGTTTTACCGGAGCGATTCCGATCTGGGCGATGATTGCCGTGTATGCCTTGCGATCATCCGTAGAGATTGCGCCCACTGCTGCGCCAAGTTCGACAAGAAGAGTAAGTGCGCCACAGATGGGTCCGGCTTCGTTCGCCTGTTTTCCGTAGAGCCACGTTGCAACCGGAAGGGCGAAGTCGAGCAATGCCTGCCTATGCGGAAGTGACATCGGCATATCCCAGATCTCTGCACGTCGGCCGATACATCTTCCGAAGGCCTCGATAAGTGCCGGTGTTTCTTTTGCTTCGCGTTTTGCAAAACTTCCAGCGAGGAAACTGAACATCGCTGCGCCGCAGAAAAAAGCATGTCGAACGAGATGTGCACGATCAAGCGCCACGGCTTTGCTGTCGAGCAATGCGCTATTCGATGTATCGAACCAGACCATCGATGGATAATGCGAAATCTTAGCAGATGAATTGATCCAAGGCATCGCAGCCTGACCGCAGACTCCGCGCTCGATCGCGGCAGCAAGCGAAGTCGGAACAAGCACCAGCGGAACACCGCCGCGCCATGTTCCGGCAGCAAGGACACCGAACTCCAAACACTCCGCTTCACCGAAGGCTAAAAAAATTGGTTCCTCTGTAAGTGTGTCGAGATTTGCGTGGATCTCCTTGAGAAATACCTGCGGATCTCCGCCCGATCTCAATTCAACCTTCGTCATCCCTGCATCTTTTGCTAAAAATGAAAGCTGCTTCTCGAATTGTTTTCCTGAAACTGCATCGTGAACGAGGAGGTATGAACAATGTTCACCAAACATTTCCTTGAGTTGAACCGGCAGCGATGCCGACATCGCATTGCCAAGAAAAACCGGATATTCGCGGTGATCGTGTTCGACAAACATCTCGCAACCGAACTCGTACATCGAAGCGTGCTTGGCAAAATCGGCAGGCTCCGCACCCGGAGCTCCGGTTCCACTTGCAGATTGAGATTGATACCACGGTGGCATTGCATTGGGATGTGTTTTGCCAATGTCCAAAAGTTTCTGCAACAGGGTGTCTTTGGTGACCGGCTTGAAAAGATATGCGTTCACTCCGGATTTAACCGCCTCGAAAACACATTTTTTTTCATGTTCTGTTGTGATAATTACAAATGGTATGGCGGCGTAGGAAGGCGTGGCACGGACGAATTTCAGGAAGTCGAGTCCGGTTTCGCCGGGCATGTGCCAGTCAGACAGAATCAATCCGACATCACCACCAGCCAGCTTGATCTTCGCTTCGGCGACATCAGCAGCCTCGACTATTTCGATAAAACCAAGTTCCTTCAGAAGTTTATTCTCGACGAAGCGTATGGTTTTCGAATCATCGACGATAAGTACCTTCATGCTGCCTCCGGAATGCTGTTAGTAAACATGCAAAATCGCGGGTATATTAACATCAAGATGGAGAAATACAAGTTGAGAGAGTGACGGGCGAGATAGGCAAACGATACTGGAGGATGCATCGATGTTGTGTTGGTAGTGTCTGGTTGAACGAAGACCAAATCCGGAACTACATACAATATCAGGAGAAGCAAGAAAAAGATGCTGACCAGTCAGGCTTGCAATTCGAGTGCGAGTAAAAACAAAAATGGCATGCCGTATCGATATTTTATATTTAAGCCACCGCT
>CAIOZP010000641.1 GCA_903862805.1 uncultured Fibrobacterota bacterium | reverse complement strand
ATCAGCTCACGCCGCGCATGGAACAGTCTTGATTTTATCGTCCCCGGCGGAACCTTCATTGCTTCGGCAACCTCGCCGATGGACATTCCCTGAATATCGAAAAGAACTACTGCCATGCGCTTCTCCGGATCGAGCCGGTCGAGAGCATCTCGAATTTGCACCCGCAGCTCATCTGTTTCGAGTTTTCCCGCCGGCCCGCGTTCGTCGGAACCAGGAACTCTCTCGATTCCGCCTTCGTCAAGATTGACGAACCGGAGTTTTCTTTTGCGGTATTTCAACCGCATTTGATCGATGCAAACCTTCGAGGTCACACGATAAACCCAAGTATCGAATGACGACAGCCCTTTGAAATATTCGAGACTGCGGAACAGCCTGATAAACACCTGCTGCGCAACCTCATCGACATCGCTCGCATAGCCAAGCGTCCGGCCGACCATTTCATAGACCTTCGTTCGGTAGCGCCTGAAAAGAAGCCGCTGCGCCGTCCGATCGTTCTCACGACAGCGCCGCAACAGCTCTTCAATAGGAGGATCGACGCCGACCAGTGAACTCATAGTTTTCCCAGATAGTCGAACGGTTGTCTGAATGGGTTCATTTTGATTTTACGGAAGTTAAAGAATTGTTTTCGGACGATTTATTTGAGAATCAATAAAGTTTCCAGAAGATTTTGAAAGATAATTCAAGACCAAGGTCGGACTCGTTTCTTTTCTGGCTCGGTGAGTTGACAGCAGATCGTCGCGGGCGGATTGGCTAAGTCCACTCTTATTCCGGTAAAAAAATCAGCTGTCCCGCTTGCCCGCAATAAAATCCTCCATCATCCCAAACGCCTCGTCGTCGGTGAACTGCTTGGGTGGATGTTTGCAAAAATAAGCTGACGGCGAATGCAACACTCCACCGATTCCGCGATCCAGTGCCAGTTTACAACAGCGAATGCTGTCGATGGCGACTCCTGCCGAGTTGGGCGAGTCTTCGACCGAAAGGCGCATCTCTAAATTAAGCGGAACATCGCCGAACATGCGACCTTCCATGCGGAGAAAGCAGACCTTGTTGTCGTTCTGCCACGGGACATAGTCGGAAGGGCCGATATGAATATTGCGATCAGAAAGTCGCTCTCCGGCCACGCTCTGAACAGCTTCGGTCTTGCTGATTTTTTTGCTTTTAAGCCGCGAGCGGTTGAGCATGTTGAGGAAGTCGGTGTTGCCGCCGGTGTTGATCTGATATGTGCGATCGAGTTTCACGCCACGGGCGCGGAAAAGATCGGTGAGGACGCGATGTGTTATTGTTGCGCCAAGCTGGGCCTTAATATCGTCGCCGACCAGCGGGAGTTTTTTGTCTTCAAAACGTTTTACCCAAGCCGGATCACTTGCAATGAAGACCGGCATATTGTTGACAAATGCGACACCGGCTTCGAGCGCACACTCGGCGTAGAAGCGCACGGCGGCTTCGCTTCCGACCGGAAGGTAATTCACAAGAATTTCGGTTTTGGTTTCCTTTAAAACGGCAACGACTTCTGCGAGTGTCGGCTGTGCTTTGTCAGACACAAGAAATGTTTCGTCTTGTGGATATTCGGCCATGTGTTCCGAAACTCCGTCGAGAACATTGCCCATTCGGACGATGGTTCCGGTTTTCGGAACATCCTTGCAGAAAACGGTTGTGCAGTTCGGCTTGGCGAAGATAGCTTCCGATACATCGAGTCCGACCTTGCGGCGATCGATGTCGAATGCTGCGACCACGCGAATATCGGACGGGGTGAAGCCGCCGATCTCCCAGTGCATGAGCCCGATGGCGTCTTTCGCATTGCCGTTGCGGTAGTATTCGATTCCCTGAATGAGCGAGCTGGCGCAATTGCCAATGCCTACGACGGCGATGCGGATCGGTTCCATCTTCACCTCAGAATTGCAGCAGATATGCTTCTATGAATTGATCTATGTCGCCGTCGAGAACGGCCTGTGTATTACTCGTTTCGACCTCGGTGCGCAAGTCTTTTACCATGTTGTACGGATGTAGAACATAGCTGCGGATCTGTGAGCCCCATTCGATTTTCTTTTTGTCAACCAGCTTGTCGGAACGCTTCTTCTCTTCTTCTTCCTTATAGAACTGTTTGACGCGGGCCTTGAGGAGCTTTATCGCAACGTCGCGGTTCTTGAGTTGGCTGCGTTCGTTCTGACACTGCACCACAATGTTCGTGGGAATGTGCGTCATGCGAACGGCCGAGTCGGTCTTGTT
>CAIOZP010000640.1 GCA_903862805.1 uncultured Fibrobacterota bacterium | reverse complement strand
CTGCCAGTCATGTTGAAGCTTGTATATGCTCCTTTTGTTCCGTCCGGAAACGATTCTCTTTTGTCAAGTAGTCGACTCTTGGGATTCGAAACCGGTACTGAAGGATTTACCGCCGGTCGGGGAATGGTTCTGAGTTTCGATTCGACCGTTTCTGCGGAATGCCGGAGCTCACTTCGAATTGAAGGCGTGGCCGATGAAACCGGAGTGGCCGTATCGGGGAATATTTATTCCGATTCCAATGAAAACCGTGAATTGCATCTGTCAATCAGGGGCAGCGGGATTATTTCGTTCCGCATCAGGGCGATAGGTGGACAATGGCAGAATCACAGTGTCGTTGATCCGGAATCGTCATTGACAAAATCGGAATACGAACCTTTCAGCTCTGCTGATTTCAAAGAAATGACACTGAGGCTTCCTGCGTCCGGAACACGGCAGATGGAATTCGAGATCAGAACGAAGGGTAACGTACCGTTGAAACTGTGGCTCGACAAAATAAGCGTCGAGTAAAACACCGGCTTTCATCATTTGTCAGCAAACCATTCAAACGGTTTTTTCTTTCCGCCAGTACGCGCCAGTCCAGTCGATGGGAATGATTGGCTCCGTGATGCCTTTTTCGGCACGGAAATCTGTCACTGCTTTTTTGCACGCACTCAAAGCATAGTCGTCGATGATGCAGTATCCGCCGACCGACAACTTGTGGTAGAGATTATAGAAGCCGTCCATGGTGGAACTGTACATGTCTCCGTCGAGCCGGACGATTGCTAATTTGTCAATCGGAGCCGTCGGTAGTGTGTCCTTGAACCAGCCTTCGAGAAAGATTACCTTTTCGTCAAGCAATCCATATTCTTCAAACCGTTTTTGAACACGATCTTTTGAGACGGCTAAAACCTTTATCGTGTGGAAAGTGCTTCCGGCATCGTGTGGAAATTTTTCCGGTTCCGGTTCTGGAAGTCCTTTGAACGAGTCGGCCACAAAAATTTTGCGGTCGTCGATTCCATGGGCGTTCAGCACTGCTTTCATGAACATACATGTTCCGCCGCGCCACACACCGGTCTCGATGAAATCGCCCGCAACATTGTCTTTAAGCACATTCTCGATGCACATCTGGACATTGTCGAGCCGCTTGAGCCCGACCATTGTATCGGCGAGGCCGGGCCATATCTTGCCTTCTTTGGCGGCACCCGGTGTGTTGAAGTTTTTGACCATTATATGGAAATTATATGGCTTCAGCGCCGTTGCGATTCCGGAAATCTGTTCCATGAACTCTGGCGTGGCGCTTGGGAAGTCGCATTCGTCAAGCGGAAGTCCGGGTTCCTGCCAGAGTGAAAAAGAAAGAACTTTTTTCATGAGGTCGATATAGAGATTTGCCGGATTGGTTTTCATGGAATTCCCTTTTTGTAAATTGATCACAATCTTCGATGAAAATAATTGAATCGTGACAAATCGGATACGAAAAGGTTACCGGTTCTTAAAATGATACGGATATGATTTTTGAAGACAACTTTCCATGATACATTTTCATGGGACGATAATTGTTTGAGTCAGGAAAAACAAATGGATAACACCAGCCGGTATTTGCTTCAGACAGCGATCATTCTTATCTCCGGCATTGTCTGTGCGGCTATTTCAAAACGGATCCGTTTCCCAGACATCGTTCTGTTTCTTTTAGCCGGAATACTTCTTGGGCCAGCAGTTTCGGGCTTGATAAACATATCGGCCGCATCGACATTCAACCAGATCATTCTGACTTTCGGTGCCTGCTACATTCTTTTCGACGGCGGACTTTCACTGCGGTTTCGCGTTTTGTCAAAGGTCTGGATCAGCGTTGTCGTTCTGTCAACCGTTGGAGTTTTGATTACAGCCGCAGTCACATCGTTATGGGGAATTGCCCTCGGACTTCCTGTCGCCACAGCTCTCCTTTTGTCAACGATGAT
>CAIOZP010000639.1 GCA_903862805.1 uncultured Fibrobacterota bacterium | reverse complement strand
GTCCCATAACCTCGCCGGTGGATTTCATTTCCGGCCCAAGAACGGTGTCGGCTCCGGGGAACTTGTTGAATGGCAGAACCGCTTCCTTTACCGCCACATATTCCATTTCGCGTTCGACGGCTTCCGGAAGATCTTTCAGTTTAACACCGGTCATTACCTTTGCCGCAATTCTTGGCCACGGTACCCCTGTCGCCTTTGATACGAACGGAACTGTGCGGCTTGCACGCGGGTTTACTTCGAGCAGATAAACGATGTCGTCTTTGATCGCGTACTGAATGTTCATCAGGCCGATGACTTTCAGTTCCTCGGCGATTTTGATTGTGATATTGCGGATATTTTCTATCATGCGCGTCGAGAGCGTGTGTGGCGGAAGTACACACGCTGAGTCACCGGAATGGATTCCGGCTTCTTCGATATGCTCCATGATTCCACAGATCATTGTGTCTTCGCCGTCGGAAAGGGCATCGACATCGACCTCAATCGCATCGGCAAGGAACTTGTCGATAAGAACCGGGCGGTTTTCGCCGATAGCTTTTGCTTCTTCAACAAATTTTTCGAGTTCGCTCTGCTCGTAAACGATTCGCATTCCGCGACCACCAAGTACGAAACTTGGACGTATAAGAACAGGAAATCCAACGCGATCGGCAATTATCAGGGCTTCAGCCGGGGTATTAGCCATACCGTTCGGCGGCTGGTGTAAGCCGAGCTTATGGATCATAGCCGAAAACTCGTCGCGATCTTCTGCTTTTTCTATACTTTCGATGCAGGTTCCGATGATCGGCGCACCGGCGTCGTGGAGGCGGCGGGCAAGGTTGAGCGGCGTTTGTCCACCGAACTGAACGATCACTCCGGCCGGATTCTCGTTGTCAATAATGTTCATTACATCTTCAAATGTAAGCGGTTCAAAATAAAGCTTGTCTGATGTGTCGTAGTCGGTCGATACCGTCTCGGGATTGCTGTTGACCATGATCGATTCGTAGTTGAGATCTTCCATGGCAAAGCTGGCCTGACAGCAACAGTAATCGAACTCTATGCCTTGACCGATGCGGTTTGGTCCACCGCCGAGGATTATAATCTTCTTGCGGTTTGAAGGCTTCGATTCGTCTTCTTCCTCGTAGGTGCTGTAGTAATATGGCGTGTATGCCTCAAATTCGGCGGCGCAGGTATCGACAAGCTTATAGACAGGTTTAATGCAGAGTCCCTTGCGCTTCGACCGGATTTCAAGTTCGGTAAGTCCAAGAAGTCTGGCAAGATGGGCATCGGAGAATCCCCACTGCTTTGCCTTGTAGAAAATAGCCTTCTGATCAACGTCGTTCTTTTTAAGAAGTGTCGGCTTGAGTTCGGCAGTTTCAAAATCAACAAGATCTTTAAGATTGTTGATAAACCACGGATCGTAACTCGTTGCTTTGCATATTTCTTCGACAGATATACCAAGATCGAGGGCGTGTCTTACCACAAAGATTCGCTTGCTGTCGAGTTGCTGTAGCTGAACAAGAGTCTCTTCGCGGCTGAACTTCTTCGGTTCCTTGTTTTCAAAACCAATGTGACCAACTTCGAGTCCGCGAAGACCTTTTTGGAAAGCTTCTTTGAAGGTGCGGCCGATTGCCATCGTTTCACCGACAGATTTCATCTGAACACCAAGTCGTGCATCGGCTTCCGGGAACTTTTCAAAGGTGAAGCGCGGTATCTTAACAACCGTGTAATCTATTGTTGGCTCGAAAGATGCAGGAGTTTCTCTTGTAATGTCATTTCTGATTTCATCAAGCGTGTAACCTACCGCAAGTTTGGCGGCGATCTTGGCGATCGGAAATCCGGTTGCTTTGGATGCAAGTGCCGACGAACGCGAAACACGCGGATTCATTTCAATAACAGTCATTCGACCGGAAACCGGATCGACTGCAAACTGAACGTTTGACCCGCCCGTTTCGACGCCGATTTCGCGGATGATTGCGATAGCCGCATCGCGCATTTTTTGATACTGGCGGTCGGTGAGAGTTTGCGCTGGAGCGACTGTTATTGAGTCGCCGGTGTGAATTCCCATCGGATCCATGTTTTCGATCGAGCAGATAATCACGCAGTTGTCGTTGCGGTCACGCATGATTTCAAGCTCGAATTCCTTCCAGCCGAGAACTGATTCTTCGAGAAGAATTTCGTTGATTCGGCTGTAATGAAGACCCATTCTGGCAATGCGGTCGAAATCTTCGTCGTTGCTGGCGATTCCACCGCCGGTTCCGCCGAGCGTAAACGATGGACGCACTATTATTGGATAGCCTATGCGCTTTTGAATCTCCCAAGCTTCATCCATATTGTAGGCAAGTTCGGAGTAGGGAACGTCGAGACCGATGGATTTCATGGCATTTTTGAATTCGCTGCGGTCTTCGGCCTTTTTGATGGCACGCTGATCGGCACCGATCAGCTGAACATTGTGTCTCTGCAAAACGCCGCTTTCGGCAAGCTCCATTGCAATGTTCAGTGCCGTCTGGCCACCCATAGTGGGAAGAATCGCATCGGGCTTTTCACGGATGATAATCTTTTCGACAATTTCGGGGGTGATAGGTTCAATATAGG
>CAIOZP010000638.1 GCA_903862805.1 uncultured Fibrobacterota bacterium | reverse complement strand
GTGTGAATTGATCAGATAGATCTGTGATGGAGAGTTCCGCATCGGACATAAATTCATAGAGCCCTTGCCGCTCAATCTTCCCGTACTGAGAGGCGTCCTGTAGGACTCGTCTCTTTGCTTGGGTAAGGCTCTCGGCCTCGACGTAGACGACTGGAACGGGTGGAACGATAAAGTTCTCGTGATCTCGTAACTCTTTCAGTGCTCTCACTCTGGTAAATGATAACTCAACAACCAATAACTATTACCCCGCTTATGACGGAAACGGGAACATCAGCGCCTGGCTCGACGGCACCGGCACCCTGCTGGCACGGATGGACTATTCGCCCTTCGGCCAGTTGGTCGCTCAATACAAGTACACATCAACCGCCAACGCCACCCTCTCCCGCCTGCCCTTCGGCTTCAGCACGAAGTACACCGACAAGGAAACCGGCCTGCTTTATTATGGCCATCGTTACTACGACTCGGTGACCGGTCGCTGGCCATCCAGGGATCCGATGGGAGAAGAAGGCGGGGAGAACCTATACTGCTTGGGCTCCAATGCCCCTCTCTTTGGGTTTGATTTTCTTGGAGATGATTGGCATCATCTTATACCATTTGCGTTAGGTCTAGACTATGGCCTTGATCCGGACTTGATTAATGGCAGTTCAAATGGATGGGAACTGGAGAAGACGGCGCATGACAAATTGGAAGGCAGCGGCTGGAATAAGGAATGGAAGGATTGGTTTAAGGAAAAATGCAAGAACAAAGAGCCTATTACCGAACAGGCGGCAAAGGACAAGCTTCGAGACATGATGAAGGATCCCAAATACGAGAAGTATTTGAAGTTAGGATCTCAATCCACCCAAAAATACCCTAATGCTCCCGGTAGAATGAGGAAGCGTGCTAAGGTCAAAGGGCTTCTTGGAGCACTTAAAAAGGCAGGGAAAGCAGCAGCACTTGCTGCGCTCCTAGATGTACTATATAACAAGGATGAAATATGCTGCGAGATTGAGGACAAAGTCTCTGTACTTGCCGATGATGTCGCCGCCGGTGAAAACACCGACTTTTCAGCTACGGACCTTGGTACCTATCTGAGTGAAACACTTGGTGTTGGTATCGACGAAGAAACAGCGATCTTAACGGTACTGTCGACCATCACGAAATGATCAACAAAGAAATTGATCCATGGTGTATATATTCAAATTCATTGGAACTGACGCAGTTGATGTTTTCACACATATTCTCAGGCTTGGCTCGATAGTGGGTGATTTTCCAGACAGCATTCTTTATGTCAGCAGCTACGAAGATTATCAGGTTTTCCAACCCGACGTTGATATTGTTGTGTCGGACAGAATTAGAAGAAGCATCTGCAAGTTGGATGAGTCTAATTTATTTATGTTTGAAAAGATCGGTCGTGTTATGCAGTTTCGGCAGGATCCATTTACGTATCCGAAATCGCTATTAAGACTGCGGAGATCGGACGATATTGAAAGCAAGGTATGGGAAGCTATCCGTCTGCCAGGTATTACTGGCTGTGAGGATTACTATAAACTTGCCGCCCCTGTGTTTACATTGAATGTGCGGGAATTATGTGACGACGTCGAGGTTCTTTCTATTCGAACCTGTTATAGAATGGATGATGAAGCTCACTACAGAATGAAGGAGATTGCGTGGTCTCCTTCTTGGGTAAAAAGCAATCCGCTATGCTGGTCCGGCAGCGGATATTTTGTTCCTAATTCAATATATAACGTTATATCTCAGCACTTGGACAGAAGATTTTGGCACGTCGAAGAACTTGATAAAGCTTAAATATTAAGGGCGAATTGTCATCGTGTTTGAGGTCCTTTGTTTTATACATTCTTTTTGCTAGCTCTGATTACTGGTGCATGGGTGGCCGGGGTCTCAGGCACCGTATGAAGAATCTGGCCGTAGCGGAGCGGTGGAATCATAGTTGCGGTTGCTGCCCCCGTAACGTTATCAATCCGTCCTCCGCTTCGTCCTGCTGCCCGACCCGCCCAGGTCAGCATCGAGCAG
>CAIOZP010000637.1 GCA_903862805.1 uncultured Fibrobacterota bacterium | reverse complement strand
CCGCACAAGAGAGTCAACCGGGCGAGGTCGGTGTTTCTATCAACACCTTCTTCTGCGCACCCATCAATAGGGTGACCGAACAGAAGAGAAGCGAAGCCATTCGGACAGCCTTCAAAGACATGGTTCTCCCCCAGGAAAATAAGCTACCTGTAACCCCATCCAGATCGTGAACAGGGCATGACATCTTTTATAATTGAAAACGAATCGGTTAGTCTCTGCGGATAAACACAAGCCCCCCTGAACTGCCCAGGATAAACTCTCCACTTGTTCGTCCGTGGCCCAGTGCTGATTTACCGGCCAGCAAGCCGAGAGAAACAGAATCCATGGTAGAGATCGCCCCCAGGGGACTTCTCACGGCGACAAATCCTTGCCACAGCACACAAAGCTCGCCGGTTTCCCTATCGACCGATATACCGCGGACAGGTATTCTGTTGGAATTGTCGTCCACACGTGAAAGACGGTCATCGACAGAATTCCGACTGCTGTTCCATAAAAGCACCTCGGAGTCATTGGCCACACATAGCAGCGAGTCGCCGAGCGCTTCGGCGCCAATGATCCCCTTGCCGTATGTATCCAATTCGGCAAGGGCCGGTATGCTCTGCCAAGTGCCACCGGACAGGAATCTTGTTTCCCCCGCGGAGGTCCCGATCAAGACCCGGTCTCTGCCGAAACCCGTCAGGGCTGTTATGGCACCGGTTATATCCGAAGGGAGGGGGATTGTATCCCAAGTTGTTCCATCGGCAAGGAAGATATCTGTCGAGGTAACGACCAAAATGGCATTGCTGTCTGTCCCCAAGGTCAAGACATTGTTGTCCGGCAATGGCGAATTTGCCGACGAGAATGTCGTGACACCGCCGGATCCGATTTGCAATAGCCCGCTGTCGGATGCTGCCCAGTAGTAAGCCCCGGAACCAGTCATCCGATGGATGGTTGTTCCGGTGAAATTCCGCTGTGTCCAGACACCGGCGCCAGAGCGGTACGAGACCGCCGAGGTACCGCAAACCGCTATGCTGCTATCGGTTGCGGCTGCAAGGAATCCTACCGAGTCCGGAACCGAAAACTCGGATTTGTTAGCCGCGGTTCTCCACTGGAATCCCGCAGCAGCAGTTACCAACGATCCTGAATCGACCTGGATGTCGTAGCCGATCTTTGTGACGATCCCTGTTGAATCCAGAGATACCAGCTCAGGCATGATGCCCGCCGGGACAGTGAGCCCCACGGCGGATTTGAACGGAGTGCCAGGGATCGCAAGGAGCGCCGAGGAATCGGTTGTCCTTATTGTGCCGAAAGGAAGGGCCTTTAGACTCAATCCGGCGGTGTCACCGCACAGGTCAAGATCCTCAACGAGACCGCTGGTGAGGCCGCTGTCGACCAGTGTCAGTCGGATAATCCCGGAGTGAGCGGCCCTGGCCGAAAACCGCCCGGAGCTATCGGTAAACACCGGTACAATCGTATCAGGTCGCAAAGGGATGAAGCCCGTGTCAAGGAGATAGACCTTGGCATTCCGCAGAGGCTGTCCATTTTTGGTGGCAATCCCTGAAACATAAGGGTTGCCGATGGTAGTCGAGCCCCCTTCGCTGACCAACGAAGAGCATCCGACCAAGGCAATCAATGCGATTAAAACAGGTAGCGTACGAGTCATTTGTGTGTCTCTGCGAGGGGAAACATCTGCATATTGAGTTGTATCACACGATTCGGCTCGTTGAGATCGGCCCTGACAAGGGCCTCAATCTCACCACGGAATCGCTGGATGGCGTCCTTCACCATCATTTGGCATTCAACCGAAACACTCATCGTCACGCTTGAGACATCCCTTTGATCAGAGGGGAATATGTCCATCGATTCATCGGCTCTTTCAAGCATCTGTTTGTGGAATTGGCGGGAAAAAAACCCGGGGACTTCATCGCCGGTTGTCAACTGGCTCTTGGTCGGGTACAGTGTTCCGTCCGGTTCAGCCTCCACAAGGCCGAGGTCGGCAAGAATCTTGACCGCTCTGTGAGCCTCGGTTCTGGAGATGCGGGGCCGCAACATGGAACCCAGGCGATAGTATCCGTCATCGACCTTGGGATTGATGCGTACGATATTCAGCAGCTCGCGAATGGCAACCACCGACCAGTCGGAAAAGTAGAGGTGACGCTTTTCCTCTATCAGTTCGACCGATTTTTCGGTTCTGATCGAGGTGATTCTGCCAAATAGCGTCTCGCGCTCGGACTGAATCTTGGATTGGTCAAATTTGACCAAGAGCGCGAAATATTCCCCTTCTTCCTGCGACAAACCCAACGCAGAGACAACCATGGGCATGGTAGTTTCCCCAAGATTTCGTGTCCCATCGATCAGCCACGGGAGAAAATTGGGCATCTTCACACCGACGGCTGCAGAAAACTGCCTGTAGGAAAACCCTTGCTCCGTTCTCTTTTTGAATTGGTAGAATTCGGCAAGATATCTTCTGTAGGAAATAAAGGAGTAAATCGGCTTCATATCAATATTGATTTTCTCTTGCAGATCAATATCTGAATTATTTTTGATTACGCTGCTTACATCAGTAATATACAACAAAAAATCAGCCCAACCCTAATTTTCGTGCATTTCCAGAATTTACCCTACTATTCTTGTCGTGATATCGACGTATCCACTGCGGTTGGCCTTGTTGATGCAAATGTCTCAGTTTTATTAAAAATAATTTGAGTACACATTCCCCCTGTATCCAAATGCGTCAGAGGAATTCCGGTTGATTTCATGGCAATTCCTCCGACGCAGATTTTGACTAGGCTGGTCTACTGCGGAAGATCCTTACTTGATCACAAATCTTGAGGAGATTTTCTGCCCGCCTGCCACCATTTTCAAGAAATATGCCCCGGGGGCACCCAATGAGTTGCGGCCTATCGTCAGACAAGCAGCCCCTTTTGAGGAACCCAATGATGGCAGATCCATGATCTTGCGACCGGAGACATCGTAAATCGCTCCGCTGATTCCTGATCCGTCAAAACCTGGCACGTCTATAGTAAGCTCGGATCCTAATGAATGTACGACCAAATGCGATTCCTTGCCACAGATGACATTTGAGGCTATCGGTGTGGCTATATCCCCGTATTCATAGGTCGAAATGAAATTTATCGCCGGATACGCGCTAGGCGCGACATAGCTGTGGGTCATCGTCAGGGTTCCGGTCGCATCGTAGATGTTTGCATAGTAGTACATAAGGCTGCCGCCAGCATGGCTGGTTATTGCGCTATCTAGGAGCTTTTGCCCGTTGTGGTCACTGTAGGCATAGCGGCAGACAGTATTCCCGTAGATGGAATAGGTTGCCGATGTTACAGTGTCGCCCAAGTGGTCAAACACATTCACAACGGTAAAGGTATCGCTTATCTTCTTGCCGCTGGTGTCGTAAACCATTGCGGTATCTATCGAGGTGTCCTGTCCGTAGGTATAATGGTGTACCTCGGAATTGATGGGCGGGTTTACAAACATTCCACCTTCCAAGGTCGAATCGAGGGTGATCCTGTTCATCTTGTCGTAGGCATAGAAGTCGTGTTCCACGACTACCCTGTAGGACAAATCCGTGACCAATAGCTCCCTGACAAGGGTATCCGTTGCATAAACGTATTTATAGACGCTGTTGCCGTAGGCACACGTTGAGTACATAGAATCAAGTGTGCCGTTTGGATTGTATGTGAAGGTGTAGACGGTCGAATCGGTTCCATCTTGAACATCAGTTTGTTTCAGGAGAACGGTTTTAGAATAGGCGGCATCTACTGAAAGCGAGAGCAATAAGGCAAAGAAGGCTTCACTAATCCTGATTTTCATAAGCAACACCCCGTCTTAATGATATTTGTAAAAGAGAATCGCGCGGCAATACTGACACACGGTTCAATGCATATCGACTTCATTCAAAGGTTCCGATAATATCCCTCCGTTGGTTCGCGAACCTGGCATCACTTTGTACTCCGTTTTTTTCAGACCTCGCTTTGCCCCGGACACCAGTCACAGAATGCTTACCCGTGTCGGAATTGCTTGTCATTGCAGTCATTGCCCCGTTCCCAAGCGCCAGGCTCTCGAAGAATTCCGATTCGTGCTTATTTAACCCAATAGCCGCTGCGATCTGCCTTGCAGACTCAACGGAGCAATTTCTTGTACCACTCGCAAGGGACGAAATGAAACTGGCCGACAATCCTGATTTTCTGGCAAAATACCGGAAGGAAAAGGCGGGAAAAACCTTCTTTTTTGCCGCAAACCAATCCCGCATGAATTCGCGGAAATCACGGTACTGAAACAGCGCAACAACTACTTCCTCCGGGCAAGTCAATTTATCTCCAGCCGCCAAATGAAAACATTTCGATTACTAAGGCATTTATACTTGGGTAATATAATACATTTTATCTGTTTTGCAGGATATTTATGAAATAATTCAGAGTACTAAATAGCTGTGCTTTGTGCGCATTCTATCGAGGCCTTTTTGCGTTATGCATATGTCCCGCGTAGACCTAAAAAAAATGAGACCCTATTCCGGCCGTTGAAAACGGTCCGGAGAACAACAAACGGTTCCGAACTCTTTCTAAAAATGAATGGAGCACCTTTGGAATGCGCTCCCGGGGTTATTGAAGCTATTGTATTATTTCGCATGTCGAATCCCGGGGCGAATGTCCGAACTTATCAATTTCACCAGGACTATAACGCTTCATGCAGGAACGACGAAGAACGGGGATGGACGGACAATAGTTATCCCGAGGGAATTCATGCCTTATGTGCAACTCATGGTTCAGACTCAAGCAGAATACCTGTTTAACAGTGTAAAGGATGGAGGTGTGGTAGTTCCCAGATAACGGGCAGGAGAAGAACGGGAAAGAGGATGACACTTCATTGGTGGTATAACCAGGGAGTGTCCAAGTGGACAAGGTTGAAGGGAAGAAGTCCCGTAAGTGTACGACGAAAGTGTCAAAGAAGAGTCGTAGGATCTGTAATAGGCAATAAATGCCATAAACCTTGCTCCGTATAAACAATAAAATGCTCGTTTCAATATTTATACACATTTTTTAAAACTTTGTCGCCAATTTTCATAAGGAATTTTCAACTCCGGATTTTGAAAATGTTGCGGAACATTCAGCCCCAACCCATTGCGCATCTTGTCAATCATATCACATTCGACAATCGGGGAGGGGTTTAACATTACACCACATTTTTATCGTATCTTAAAAAAAACCGGTGCCCACGAAATGTATGGTATGATCATTATCGCGGGGCAATTCGTAAATGACGTGCAGGAGATCTTTTGCGTTGGGAATCACAGAGTTTGTTTGATCGGGTTGAAGAAAGAGAAAAAGGTCTGCGGACTTTTTGCTAATTGTAGTTTTGGATAAAACAAATAAGGCCCTCGCAAATCAATGATTCACAAGGGCCTTACTGGTGCGGCTGCAGGGACTCGAACCCCGAACCTTCTGATCCGTAGTCAGATACTCTCTATTTAATATCAACAACTTATGGCTGTGGTGTCACCCCAAGTGTCACCTTTACCGTGATTTCCAGAATACCGACATTTTCCCAAAGCTTTAAAAAAGCGCGGCCCCGTTTCCGAGACCGCGCCTTCATCCATATCTTTTTCGACCTGCTATTTCTTAGCCGAATCCGCCGCGGTATTCGACGACTTCTCCAGTTCCTTGTCAAGAT
>CAIOZP010000636.1 GCA_903862805.1 uncultured Fibrobacterota bacterium | reverse complement strand
TATCGGGCGGAGCGGAATTTTCCTTCGCCATCAAGGACGCATTCGGCGCATATCTTTCGCTTTACGGAAGGAAAATTTTCGCAGCGATGAATAAGACCACCGGTTCCCTCTATATCGACAGCTCAGGGATTCCTGTCTTGTCAAAAACCAGTGAAACTCCGGTTCAGAAAGTGGCAACCCTCGCCGCTGATGCCGGTGTGTCATTCTTGCTGAGTTCGGTCAATCGCTACCTGATGATTCACGGCGGGTATCTTTGGGGAAATCCCTTCGGTTTTGTTGACAGCCGCGAGAAAAGATCGGTGTGGTCGGTCGGTATCACGCTCGTCGGAGCCAAATAACTGGCGCCCCCTACCGCCGGAAGGCCCTCCCCTACCAGAAATTCTCCATTTTGTATAGCAGAAAAGCTTCCCCCTACCGGTATTGAGTCGCCCCCTACTCCAGTGACCGTTTACAAGACTGTGCAGAGGGCGCCCCCTACACCAATCCTTGTTCCATTATTACCAAAGTATCAGGCCGTCGGCGCTGGCGGAATCTTCGGAGCCGGTTTTGCCTTCGCCGCTTTCGGATTGGAGAAGGTGTAGTGCTTGCGCTTGTCGGGGTTATCCGAATAGACAAACTTGCCAGCATCGCGCAGCTCGTTAAAAGCCTCTTTGCAATACGTGTAGGCGCGGTCGCGAATATCTTTTGTGCCGTGACCGTTTGATGATTCGTTACGTGATTCGGCAAGGGTTTTTGACAGCTCGTCGGATGTCGCGGCCGCTGTTGCAAGCTGTGTTACATCGAAATTCACGGCCTGTAATTGCGCCAATTGTTTATTGCCAAGATCGGCAAGGCGCGAGAGGTCGAGGAGCATATCGTCGTTGCCGCTTCCCTCTGCAATATTTGCAACAATTTTAAGGACGTCAGGATTTTTGCGGAAGAGATAGCGGAACGAACGCAGAAGTCCGTCACGGAGTGTATATGCCGCAGGTGATTTGTCGTCCCAAATCTTTTTTGCGTTCTCGTTTGTAAAACGAATATTCTGCCAGGTCGCTTCGGCACTACGAAGGGCGGATGTCCGCGCCGGAAACGAGTCGATGTAATCGACATTGAAACCATGAGCCGTGAGAAGATCGGCACGGTCGGCATTGGCAGCGGCGTAGAGCAGCTCACATTTGCCGAGGAAGGTATCGACCGATGTGTTCGGCTCCTTGACCGAAGCGGCCGGAATGGCGGACAGGGTCGGGAGCAGGGAGGTCAGGATCAATGGGAACATATTAAACGTGAGATGGGGCGGGCAAATTATTTTTCATTTTTCGGCAGAAAAACAAAACGCATCCTATGCAAGTACATGCATATTTTCGTAAAGAAATTCGGGTGCAAAATCAGCACCGTTCGACCAGACTATCGTTTCTATTTCAGGATCGACGGTGAACTGACAGAATTTTGTTTTGTCGTGCAAAGGGCCAAAGACCTCACCATCCAGTTCCGCCTCAAGGTCAATCTCGCCTTCCGCACCGTCGTTGAAACAAAGCCATATCACATAGTCGTGAAGATACCGTGCTTCTTTTACATGCAAGAACATGATTTCTCCTTTGTCTCGAACCTTGATTTGCCTGATTAAAGGATTTTCATGATTGCAAGAAGTGGCATGGCCTCTTTTGTTTTGAAATCATGGGTCTGATATAGATAAATAAAAGAGGAAGAGCCGAAGCCCTTCCTCTTTACCGAACAATGATTTATCCGACGAAACTTACTGAATCGTCACTCTCGCTACTGCGGAAACTCCGTTAGGAGCGGAAATCTTCGCAAGGTAGAAACCTGCGGCGAGATTAGCACCGATCGGAGCCGAAATGGTTCCGGCTCTTGCGGCGGTCATCGAAACGCTGCGGACATTGGCTCCGGTGGCGTTGTAGAAGTTCACGTTGTATTTGCCTGCGGCAGGAACATTGAGGGTTAGTTTGCCGTTAAGGATACCACGGATTGAAGTGGTCGAAACGGCTTTGTTCTGAACGGAAACGATCGGATTGGTCAACGCCGTACCGGCTTTACCGTTGAGATCAACTGGATTGATCATCCAGTTGACGAGCTGCTTGCCGGTTACGAAACGAACCTGCGGCTTGGTAAGAGCGTAGTCGATAAAGGCAGCGAAGGCTCCACGAGCTTGAGCGGTTGTGATCTGGGGATGTCCGGCCGCCGTAGCCTCATCGGTGTACTGATCCGGATGAAGACCGATGTCATACGGACAACGGTTTCCGGCGAGACGTTGGTCAAGGTTGTACTTTAGAACGGTCAG
>CAIOZP010000635.1 GCA_903862805.1 uncultured Fibrobacterota bacterium | reverse complement strand
TTGCACGCAACTCGGTGACGGAATCGGGGCTGACGGCACGGATCTTCGTAAGATAGTTGAAGATCATTGTCTGGATATTTTTACGATTTGTGCCTGCGGAAACGATTCGCCCGCTCTTGAAAATCACGAAAGCTTCGGAGTCGTCGGATGACAGGACAAGCCGCCCAGTTTTCGACTCTTGAGCTATGATCTGAACGATATATGATATGTCGAAATCTTTTAGACTGCCGGACAGCGCCATTTAGACAAACCTCGCGTTGGCGGCATTGGCTATGCGTCCTGCGGCAAAGGCCGCCGAGACAAGCCAGTAGATTATCACCGGAATCGAGATCAGAAGATAAATCGGGTTCATCGACTCGGATGTATTGACTGAAGGAATGCTCCACACGGTTATCAGCACGGAATAAAGCATTGATGTTGCGATCAGGGCAATGATCGATCCGATGTCGGGAGATGGCTTTCTGTAAAGCCCGCCGGAGCCGGGGAAAAGTAGATCAAGGAGCCCACTGACCACATGGAACAAGCGGCGTTGACGGACTCTGATCGCAATCTTGACCTCCTGCTGACCGGGTTCGGTATTGGCAGATTCAACAGCACTGATGCAACTCGCGCACAACGATCCGGTACGGCATTTCTTGCACATTGCAGTTCCGCAGATCGAGCAGTAGAACACCGTCTGAACCTGTCGTCTGCGGGCATTGTATGCGGCTATTCCGATGACTAATCCAAAGCAGAGCAGTAGAAAAAACAGCGCAGGTTTCGGAGGCACACCGGGCATCAGGTGGTTCCATTCGCCACCGTCATCATTCCATCCGCCTTCACGAAAAGCATACTGCTGCCAGAAATAAGAAACCGGAAGTTCGGCCGGAATAAGAAGGCGGTTACGTGGCCAGGAATCGGCAAAATATTCGGCGTTCTTGCCTGCAAAGGCCGATGTCACCGCCGCATCGGCATTGGTCGCCGAAACAATATTCTCTTCACCGGTGGAAGTGCTGGCATACATGATGTTCACCTGCCCAAGATCGAACAGGGCCGGCTGATAATTCGGCATAGATTTCACGGCCGACTCAAAACGGAATCTTGCCGATTTGGGATTTCCGGAAAGGAATGCAGCGCTGCCGGCAACGGTCAGAAGCACCGGATCGGCAGGAGAAAGTCGAAGCGCTGCCTGCGCATAGTCGGCTGCGGCATCGTCGTGATTCTTTGCAGACAGCACTGCCGCCGCCGCCGCAAGCAACGGTTCGCGACAGCTTCTTTGGTAACGCACAGCAGCTGAATCGCGAAGCGCCGATGTGAAACCCTCGTCTATTGCCCGTTGATAGATCATCGCCGAGGCCTCGCTGCCGATCATCGCGTTGAACATGCTGTCGACTCTGGCAACCACCGGCGAAAGCGCCACGATCGCCGCAGCGATTCCGAGGATGATGCGCCGCCCGCTTGATATAACCGGCCACATCATCACGAACATCGCAAGCGCCATAAGAACCGGACTCACAAATCCTATTGACAGAACGAGAGTGCCGAAGAAAATCACACGCAGTCTGATTGGTATCGCACGCTGGAATATGTACGACGGTCGGTGGCAGGCCGTGGGGAAAGCCACGGCGGCCACGCCAGCAAATGCACCTATAACAAACAACATGAGCATTGTCTTGAGCCACTTCCAGAGGATCCACGCGCTTTGTGCCTGAAGCACCCACGACGAGCCTACCTCAGAAACTGCCGCCGAAATTTCAGGAATGGCAACGGGGAAATTTGACGGCAGGGCAGCAGCGGCGTTACGCATGTGGTAGGCAAAGCCACCGTTCTCGAACTTGGCCGACCATTCGTCCAGCATTTGCAAAAAATGTTTTGGATCACCCTGTTTGCGTTCGGCAGCAGCAAGCATGGCAAGCTGCAAGGACACACTAATTCCACCCTGCGCACCTTGTACCAGTGTTTCCCGTTCGAGCTGTTTGAGTGATGAGGCCGCCCAAGTGTTTTGACCAGCGTAATAAGATTCCATGAACAGAACCCAAGTTTGACCGGCATCGGTGGATGTAAGACGCAGTGCCTCTGAAAACCAGTTGTCTACCTGCTGGCCGGGAGCAGTTCCAGACTCTGACAGTGCTGACAAAAAACAGTACCATGGATTATCGGGAGATCTGTTTTCGGAAAGATTCTGCTTGAGATTATCGGCGCCGGCAACAGACAGAAGGGAACAGTTGTGCACCCCGTCGAGATTCACCCCGACCTGATGGTAATAGGCATCGCGTTGATCCAGAGCCGAACGTATGGATTGCGCAAGCCAGTCAGGCTGAGCTGAAAGCGGAAGAAAGAGCAAAAGTAGTAGCGAATATACGCGAATAAACATCGTTTTTTTTGCCGTTCCGGTACATTTGTCACAGGTTCAGACTGCATCGACCAATATATATTGGTCGATGTATAAACGGAGTATTTCAAAGCGAATTAGTCCCAGAATGAATGATCTCGGGAAAAACATAGACGAAGCCTTCCGACGTTATCACAAAGCCGAATATCTCGGACTTGATCCCCTGATCGTAGTCAGACGTTTCGCCGGAGACAATGCCCGCGCCGAAATAATTGGACTGATCGCCTCCTGCCTCGCTTATGGTCGCGTCGAGAGAATCATCAGCACGGTTGAAATGGTTCTCGATCGCATGGACGGCGATCCTTACGAGTTCGTGCGCCACTCCAAACCATCCGCCATGAAGAAAGCTTTTGTTGGGATTGTCCATCGCTTCAACACCGGCGAAGACATTGCCGTTCTCTGCGCCGCTTTACAAAATGCGATAAAGGAATTCGGCTCGCTGAACGCGCTATTCCTATCGGGCACCGAAAGTTCTCCCGACATAGCAACCGCAATCGATAGTTTTGTTCTGTGGATTCGTAACAAGGGTTCGACAATTGTCACGGAGCCGCGGCCGTACTTCCATTACCTTCTGCCATCGCCTTCGTCGGGCAGCGCATGCAAGCGAATCTGCATGTACCTGCGCTGGATGGTT
>CAIOZP010000634.1 GCA_903862805.1 uncultured Fibrobacterota bacterium | reverse complement strand
TGATAGCCGAGCGTGCCGAAGTCGCGACCGGAACCATATATCTCTATTTTGAAAACAAAGAAAATCTTTTGGCGCGAATTATTGAAAACACTTGGCGAAAAATTTCCGACACGATCGAAAAGATCGAATCGGACAAAGCGAATACTGCCGCAGAAAAGCTCTCTTCGATTATCACCGAAACGATTTTGCTGTTCAGCAACAATTCCGATCTTGTAAAAGTCTTTGCTGGCGACGAGCAACATATAACCAGAATCGGAACCTTCACGGCATGTTCGGAACAGCGTTCCCGCGCACTATCCACCGGCGAACGGATCATCCGGAAAGGACAGCGGGTTGGCACTATTGAAAAAGCTCTCGACGCGGAAGTGGTAAAGGAACTGATCTTCGGCGGGCTTCGGCACATTCTCGTTCAATGGGCCGAACTTGGTGATAAAGCAAAAATAGATGCCATTTCTGCGACGGTTTCCTCGGTGATTCTCAATGGCGTAATTTTCCGCAAAAAAGGCAGTTGATATGTCGCGACTGTTTGTTAAAACATTGCTGTTTCTTGGCGTAACGGTTTCTGCCTATTCGCAAAACGTTGTCGGATTAAACGATGCCGTCGAGACGGCGATCAGGCAGAATCCCGACCTTGTTCAGTTCCGCGAAAAGCTCTCGCAGAAGACATGGGACAAGCGGCAGGCGCTTGGCAATTTCCTGCCGACGGTTTCGCTGTCGGGTGGATATACGGTGCTCAACGATCCGCTGGTGATGGATCTCGATCCGATCCGCGATGCGATGATCGGTAGTGAGACGAAGATCTACGAAAAGATCTGGCTCGATTCTCTTACGTCAAGCGGTGCCACAATTCCTGCGCCGATGCTTGAGATTATGGACTCGATGTATCGGGCGGGTGTGAGCAAAAAACTTAGCGACAGTATTCCGCATTTTATCGACACAGTAAAACAAAAGTGTTACCCCGAAGCGGCCGTGACAATTACTCAGCCGCTGTTTGTCGGAGGCCGCGTTCTTGCCGGAACACGCGCTGCGTCTGCCGAAAAAGCCGCTGCACAGGCAGAGCTTGCACACAAAACCGACGAGGTGATTTCGAACACGGCTGCCGCGTGGAGCGCGGTCAGTCTGCTAAACAGTGTTGTAACTGTACGCAAAGAAGTTTTCGGGGCTATGCAGAAACACGAGGCACACGCGCACGCTGCGCTCGATGCAGGTATGCGGCCGAAAACTGACTGGCTGCGTGCGCAGGTTGCTCTCGCCGAAGCTCGTCGCAATCTTGAAGACGACAGCAACCGGCTTCTTTTAGCGCGTCTTGCGCTTGGTCGCTGTCTTGGGCTTCCCGATGGAGACACGCCAAATGTTACAGACAGTCTTGTTGTGGCAAAGCGTGAAGGAAGTCTCGACGATTTTCTGACAAGTGCCCAAAAATCCCAGCCGCTTCTTGAAGTCATTTCAAACAAGAAGGCCGCCGCGCGGGCCAAGCTTTTCGCCGAACGTGGCGAGGCTCTTCCGGTGATTGCGGCTTTCGGCAAGTGCGAGTTGTTCCAGAGTTATCTTTCGCCGCTCGAACCCAAATGGGCGCTTGGTCTCAACGCGACATGGAACATTTTTTCTTGTGGAAAGATTCTGTCGAAAACCATGTCGGCCTCGCATCTTGTCAAGGAATCCGAAGCCGCTGAAAATGCCGCTCAGCACGACATTGCGCTTCTCGTGCGCAAGTCATGGATCGAATGCGACAACGCGGAATCACGCGCCGCAGAGCTTGAATCCGACGACACGCTCGCTCAGGAAAATCTGCGCCAGTCACGCAGTCGATTTGAAAACGGTTACGGAACTTCTCTCGATGTAATCGACGCGGAGCTTTCGGTCCAGAAAACAAAAATCGACAGATTGACAACACGCTACAACTATACAAAGGCATTCATGGATCTCTATTCGGCCGCCGGTGAAAGTCGCGTGGCTTGTAAAATCATTGCCGATCAGCATGGGGGTTTACGTTGAACAGTTTTATTCGTACCACAATTTTCGCGATGATACTCGCGGCCATTTTCGGTGGGTGCAAAGATAGCCGCAAGCCACTCATCATGACCGGAATGATCGAGACTTCGCAGATCGATGTCGCCGCAAAAGTTCCAGGGCACATCGACGAACTTCGCGTTCATGAGGGCGACGCAGTAAAGCAGGGCGACACATTGGCCGTACTGGAAAGCCGCGAGCTCGATGCGAAAGTCGGTCAGGCAGATGCGGCACTTGCAGCTGCGCAGGCAAAACTTTCGATGGCGAAAACTGGCTTGCGGCCGCAGGAGAAAGACGCGGCACAGCGGCTCTACGAGCAGGCAAAAGCGCAGTCCGATCTTGCTGAAAAAACCTGGGCGCGAGTTCAAAAACTTTCCGCCGACAGCGTGATAAGCATTCAGGAACGTGATCAGGTCGAAGCGCAGTACCTCGCGGCAAAAGAGGCGATGGAAGCTGCAAAGTCGCGGATGTCTTTGGCGCAGGAAGGAAGCCGCGCAGAAGATCGGATCGCCGCACAGGCACTTGTGACGCAGGCAGCGCAGGCAAAAGCCGAGGCAAGCGCATGGTTCGACGAACGCATTCTGACCAGTCCGATTAACGGCGAGGTTGCAATGCACATTGCCAATTGCGGCGAGATGGTCGGTGCCGGTGCGCCGATTCTCACGCTCACCGATCCGGCCGATGTCTGGCTGGTTGTCAACGTGAAAGAAACGCAAATGAAAAGCTTCCGCATGGGAACGCAAATGCGCGGTCGGGTTCCGGCGCTCGGCGATTCGCTTGTGAACTTCAGAGTCAGCTACATTGCGGCTCTCGGAGATTTTGCTTCGTGGCGACCGACCAGCCAGAAAGGCGGCTTTGATGTGAAGACCTTCGAGATTCATTTGCGACCGCTGCAAAATATTTCCGGTCTTCGTGCCGGTATGTCGGTGAACCTCGAGCTCGAATAAGCATGAAACATCATCGTGGAAAACAAATCGAGACAGCTGTGCGAGGGAAACTTCCCGGTACAGTTGTACGCGAACTACATCGGTTAATGTGCGATGGGCCGCAGAAGATTCTTCTTTTTATCCTGCCACCAATTCTCTTTTTAATCTTCACTACCATCTATGGAAACGGGTCTGTAGTTGATCTTCCGGTAGGAATCTGTGATGCCGACAACAGCGCATTATCACGAACAATTGTGCGGATGATTGACGCAACGCGAACGATGAACGTGGTCGCGAATGTTGCGACCGTCGCCGATCTTCGCGCCGGAATATGTTCCGGCAGATTCGCCGGTGCGCTCTACATTCCCGATCATTTCGAGTCGGAGATAAAAGCCGGTCGGCAGGTTCAGCCGGTGTTGGTCCGCGACGGAAGCAACTACATCGCCTCAAGTTTTATCGCCCGCGAAATTTTGGGCATAATGAAAATGGCCGGAGCCGGTGCGGCGCAAAGCAGGCTTCGCAAAAGCGGACTCGATGCTCGGCATACATACGCTCTTATCTCGCCTGTCGGTGCCGATGTCTCCAATATGTACAATCCGATCTTCAGCTACCTTCGCTATCTCACACCAGGAATCGTCTTCTCTCAGTTTGGAATGCTCGTGATGATCTCCGCCGGAATCGCCTTCGCCCGCGAGCGTGAACATTCGACCTTGCCGCAGCTCAAACATGCCGCGCGCGGTAGAGCATTTTTTGCATTCGTCGGCAAATCGATTCCATATCTTTGCGTGATATTTTTCTGGACGATTGTCCTTATGTTTTTTGTTTATCCGCTTCGTGAAATCGCAAGTTTCTCAGAATCCTTCGACGCGCTGCCAACGGTTTTTGTTTACTTAACGGCATCGTGGTGCATTGGCGCTGCGGCCGGTTTACTTACCGGAACTGTCATGTTCGCAACGATGGTCGGTGTGTTCATCGGAATGCCATCGTTCATTTTCAGTGGGTGGACATTTCCGCTTCAGGCGGTTCCGCCGGTTTGTGCGGCAATTGCGCAGATCCTTCCATTCACGCATTTCATGAACGCTTGGTTTACATCGGCACGAATGGGACTCGGCGCGTTTTCTGCACCGGAGGATCTTACCGTTTTGTCAATCATGATCATTAGCGGAACTGTCTTCGCATCGCTTTTGCTTTCGATCTTCTGGAAAAAAGAACCGCGCCACTCACACGGTCACACCGACTGCCAAACCGGAGCGCTCACCGATGCGTAGCATTCTGTCAACCGCAATTGCCGAGATAAAGTTCCTGCTGCGAAATCCGCCGATCATCATGCTGCTGAGTTTTGCTCCGATTGTTTATCCCTTCATGTACAACTCGCTCTACATAAACAAATTCGAAACGAAGCTGCCGATAATCGTGGTTGATCTGGATCACTCGAACCAGTCGCGCGAACTTTGCCGCAAGCTCGATCAGGCTGAGCAGACATCGGTGTGCGGTGTCATGTCCGACCTGAACGATGCGCAGATTTTTGTTTCATCCAACAAGGCAAACGCTGTTGTTGTGATTCCGGAAGGCTACGAAGGAAATATTCTGCGTGGCGAGCATGTAAACCTGCGTGCATGGATAAATGCCAACCGGTTTCTCATTGCTGTCGATGCCGGCAAGGGTCTGAGCGAGTCGCTTTCGTCAATTGCCAGCGAGCGACTTATCGCTGCACTCGAAGCAAACGGATGCACGCGTGAGCAGGCCCGAAACTTTTCGCAGCCGATTATGTTGCGCTCCGAAGGAATGGCGAATACGCTGGAATGCTATGGCGATTACATCATTCCGGTGCTTCTGCTTTTGGTGCTTCAACAGAGTCTTTTTTCCGGAGCCGCTACAGCAAGCGCCGGTGCCGGAAAACATCGCCGCAAATTCCCAAGTGTCGCCGCGCCATTGATAGTGATCGGACGAATGTTTCCGTATATCGCGCTTTACAGTATTTACGCCGCGCTGTTTTTCGGATTTCACTATAGCCTCTGGGGAATCCCGTTTGACGGCTCGGTTACTCTGCTCGCGGCTCTCACGGTGCTCAATCTTTGTGTGATGATCCTTGCCGGATTTCTTCTGGGATCCTTCTGCAGATCAAAGCTCACCGCACTCATTCTGACGATGTTTTCGTCGTACCCGTTCCTGCTGTTTTCGGGAATGGCCTGGCCGGTTTCTTCAATGCCGCCATTTTGGAGAATTGTCTCGAATATTTTTCCTTCGGCGCATTACTTTCCGGCGGCGATGGAACTGTCGCGGCTGAACGCCACATTTGCCGATGTGATGCCGCATTTTATCGCGCTTGGAATTGCGTTTGCTGTTCTGATGATTGCGCTTTGTGTGAAGTATGAAATGAAGGCTGAGCCTCGATTAACAGGATAAAAGGATTTGGGTGATTTTCTAATCAGGGTCTTTCATACTGATAATCATGCGAAAGTCAATCATTGTTGTTGATCGTTTCTTAACACTCATTTTGACGGTGAATCTAAACAATCCACAAAAAAGCCCTCTCCGAGATTATTTTCAAGACTATGCATGGACACGATAAACAACAGATACAATTATTCTGCTCAGGGTATTAGAACCGGCGGTTGCCGTAAAGTCATTCATGTGGAGTCTGTTAACCAAATGCGTCGAGAATCAAAGGGTGAAGCAAACATGGTTACAGGATGTCAGAACATGAGCGCTGGACTCCGTGCACTAAGGTGATCATGAGAACGCCATTGACAAAAGGAATTCGTTCCGGCACTTTACGGGCTGCTGGATTTTCGCTCGGTAGCAGTCTCCTTTTTCTGGTTCTTCTGGTTTTCTTTTTCTGGCAGACAAAGAGCTTTTTGATTGTACCGATCTCTGCACGCAACGCTGTTGTCACAGTAAATCTCGACACCGCAGAAAGCGGTGGAAACTCCGAGATCAATGTCGTTTCAAAACCGGATCAATCTTTTGCAATGACTTATTGCCTGCACAAAGGATTCCGTTACCCATATGCAGGCATCGTCGTTTCGCCGAAAGATTCTTCAATTTTTTTTGATCTCAATTCCCGATCACGAATCACCGCCGATCTCGAAACACCGCAACCATTGTCGATCACTGTCTCCGTTGATACACGACACCACGGCAATAAGACGATGCCGCTTCTTCATGAAAAACGAATTGATCTTCCGGCAGGTCGTCATAGTATTGTGATTGATCGATCGTCTCTTGCCACACCATCGTGGTGGTTTGAGGAACACGATTGTTCGCAGGCCAATCCACCCCAAACCAACTGGGCGCAGACCGAAAATATTGTGATTGAAAGTGGCTCTTATGACTCCGTGGATGTCCGTCGGACGCTGATTATTCATTCGCTGAAACTTGAACGGAACATGCGGGCGATCGTATTAAAATTGATGACGTTGTTTCTCGTTTTGTCAAGCTTGCTTGTAGTAGTGTTTTTATTCATTCAACGAAAATCTTCTACGATATTGATTCCTGTTCCGGCCGACTTGTCGTCACATGATGATCCTGTCATGCAGTTTTTGACTCACGATTTTGCTGATCCGGAATTGTCTCCTGCGCTTGTGGCAAAGAAACTCGGGATCTCGATTACTGCTGTGAATGATGCGGTTCATCGAGCCGGAAGCATCAACTTCAGTGCGTGTCTTGCAAAGATCCGTGTTGCTGAAGCCAGTCGTATTTTAATTGAAACCGATCGGCCCATAAACGATATTGCCCGTCGTGTCGGCTTTACAAGTGCGACAGCATTCAACGACACATTAAAGCGGCTGACCGGAAAAACTCCGGGTGAATTTCGTCGGGACAATAAAGGCGGATCAACGACAAATGAATGATCAAAGGGCCATGATGGTGTCGCCAAACAGATTCGCATTTGTCAAGATAATAATTCTGCTTGTCCCACTGCTATTCTGGATTCCGATCCCATTGCTATATGAGAAAACTGTCGTTGCTCTCGGATCATCCAACTGGAAAACATTCGCAATTTCCGATACTGTTGAAGCCGGTGGGAAAAGCATTTCCAAAATGGTGGATTCATCGGCAGTCAAGATCACTCTTTACAAAGGCGCAAGGCATCCGTGGGCGGGAATGATCATTGAACCATCCGGCTCCGATTCCTTTTTTGATGCCTCGCATTACGATGCTATGGAAATATCGGCGAGCACTTCCGGTGCCGATGCAACAGTAATCACACTTGAGACGCGCTCTGTTTTGGCAGGAGCAAAATCATTGCAGCCATCGGAATGTTTCATCTCGATCAAATCGCATCCAACAAAAGTCCGTGTTCCATTTTCGCAATTCAGTCCGGCACAGTGGTGGATGCGAAGTATGGGATTTGATCTGACACAAACCTTGCCGATAGACTTCTCGCGACTTGCTTCAATAAATATCCGAACGGGAAGCGAGGAAATTACCGGCAAGCCAGAGACAATCCGGCTTTATGACATGTCGCTTATTCATACGCCGAAGCTTGCAATTTTGATCGCGACGGTTTTCTCTTTTCTTTGGCTGATAACATGCGGGATTTTTTTCGCAGTGCGCAGGAAACGCCCCACGACCAAGCCTCTTGTCTATCGCAAGCTCGATGTGAGAAGTGTCGCCGACGAAGATGCAGAGCGTCTGATATCGTACATACAAACCCGCCACGCCGATACCGACCTGACTCTCGAAAACATCGCAGCCGGTTCTGGAATCCACTCGAAAAAAATTCCGGCATTGCTGAAGGCACGGGGGTATGACTCGTTCAAATCATGTCTTAACGGTATTCGCCTTGAACATGCAAAGGAGCTTCTTCTCAAAACCGATCGCGGGGTCTCTGAGATCGCTCTTGATGTCGGATACAACACTGTCACGCATTTCAACCGGATCTTTAAGGAAGTGCAGGGCATTTCCCCGAGTGAGTTTCGGAAGGTGCCGCGGGCGTAATTTGTTCGCGAATCATTTCACTCCGATTAAGGTCTTGTAAATTTTCTTCCCCTCGCCGGATCTGCCC
>CAIOZP010000633.1 GCA_903862805.1 uncultured Fibrobacterota bacterium | reverse complement strand
TTTTTCCACCGTCCCTTCAGGACGAATTCCGATGAGAAACAACCACCCGGCACGATGTGCCGGGCTAATTTCCAAGGTCCCGTTGGGACAAATGCCGGTCATGCCGAAATAATTTTCGCCAGCACGTCCGCCAGCCGTTCCGCCGCGAACTTCGTCTTTTTCTGCAACTGCATCAACTGCGGAATCTTGTTCGGCGACTTCGCGATGGCGAAAAACAGTTTTCCAAAATCAATGCTCTTGTCCGGTTTCGTCAGCGCGTTGAAATCCAGCGGCAAATCTTCATGCGCCGTGTCGGAAATCACGCGCACCGTGGCGCAGGGACTAGCGTATTCCGCGCAGACCGCGTGGATCGCCGCGGATTCCATCTCCACTGCGTCGGCTTTGGTTTCCGCGCGCAATTTTGTCTTTTCGGCGACGGTGGTGGCGATGCGGTCGGCGCAGAAAATATTTGCCGGCTTCGCGCCGGCGGCGATTAATTTTTCGTAGGAGACGACGTGAGGAGTCTCTAACTTATCTTTAATTTGAGACTCGTCACCTCGTCTCCTACCCATTTCAAACACCACGTCGCCGAGTTTCAAATCGGGATTCAGACCACCGGCGAAACCGCAGGTCAAAACCAAATCCGGTTTGTAGGTGACGACGTGAGGAGTCTCTAACTTTTCTTTAATTTGAGTCTCGTCACCTCGACTCCTACAAGAATTCAAAACAGCGCGCACAGATTTCTCGGCGTTCTGGCGGCCGATGCCGACGATGAGCGTGACGACGCCGGGATGCCGCGCCGCGATTTTGTGAAACGGCGCGGCTTCTTCTTTCAGGGCGAAGCAGATGAGTGTGGACATGGATGGCAACCGCATCGAATTATTTTTTTACAGGTGCCGGTTTCCTATCGAGTAAGGCTTCAAACCGTTTTCGCAAATGGTCTTTTAGTTCCGTGATGTTGCGATATGTTGGGACATTATGAACTGAAAGGTCAAAATGTAAGGGTGTTCCCTCTTTGCGATACAGAATTGGGCGTTTGCCCTGTGAATGTGCAAACCCAACCTCATAATAAACATTTGGGCGCTCACCGCTTAAATCCGCAATCAAGAATTCTGAATCTTTTATCTGATTCAAAATCACGTCTGTGATTCGGTCTTGATGTTGAATGTCGTCAGCACGGACTGCCTTAATACCAAATTGGCTACAAACTTCCTTTATAGTATTTGATACGTCATCCAGATCTGGGTGCGATTTATCCATCCACATCATTATGAATGCAGTATTTGGTGTGTAGCTTGCTTTCGGAACTGACGCCAGTGTGTTACCAATTTCAGCTTCTAAATTTGTAAAGTTATTCGAATCAATTTGCGAAATCTGCGGGTGTCGAGTTAAGCGTTGGTCTTCAAAAACAGCAACATCATCTCGATACGACTTGCAGCACCAGTTAGAGACATAATCAGAAAGGCTTCCGTTTGATGGAAAATCTTCAGCTTCTTCCGTGGCACTGATACTCCATGGGCCGTCAGGTGAGGTTGACCATCCACCGCCGAAGCTGCCTAGACGAACCAGTTGACCAAGTAATTTTGTCCTATCTGGACTCAAATTAAGTTTGTTCGTGATTTCTTCAGAACTAATTTCTGTTTTTCTAGGTTGCGTCTGAAAAATTTCCCGTTGAAATTGGAATAAGCTGTCAAGCAAAGCCTGCAACGCAACGCCATCTTTTGTAAGAAAGACTCCTATCAGCGAAAAAGAATATCGGCTCCAGCGACCCGAACTCGAATTTCTATCTTCTCTGCCAACACTTCCATTGAGCGGTGGCGAAGACAAAGCCTGCCTAATTTTTTCTTTGCCATATTTGCAGTATAATTCACGAAGTATTGGCCATTCACCGCTAGAGCGGAAAAGCTGCCAAATTTCTTCAAGCAAGTCTTTTTGAAAGGGTGTTAGCTTTTCGCGAAGCTCGTTGAGCGTCGGTATGTATTTTTCTCCATCCCTAATTATTCTCATAATTTACCTCGTTAGTGTTGTTGCCTTGCTTAAATTATTTTATCCCCGCCAGCCGTTCCTTCCAGATTTGGTAAAGTTCCACGGTGGCTTTCA
>CAIOZP010000632.1 GCA_903862805.1 uncultured Fibrobacterota bacterium | reverse complement strand
GTACTGGCATTTTCGACAATCGAGCACATCGGAATTATTACAGCGGCAATCGGACTCGGTGCGGCAGGTGCAGCCTGTAACGATCCGTATATCGCAGCTGCCGGATTTGGCGCGGCTTTCATTCATGTTGTTATGCATGCAATTTTCAAGACACAACTATTTTTGGCAGCCGGATCTGTCGTGCATGGAAGCGGCACGCGCTCGATGGAAAAACTGGGCGGCCTGACCAAGTTCATGCCGAAAACTGCCGCAGCCTTTCTGAGCGGATCACTTGCTGGAAGCGGTGCGCCACCATTTGCCGGATTTGTCGGCGAATTTCTTTTGCTGCTTGGCGCGGTCGCGGCAACGATCAATTCAGAGTTCGGTCCGCTTGCGATTCTCGGTTTGTCAATCATTTTCTGTATCGCATTGACCAGCGGGCTCGCCGCAGGTGCATTCACCCGCGCATACGGAATGGTCTTCTCCGGCGAACCACGAAGCTCCCTGCCAAAGCATGCGCACGAATCGCCAAGGTCGATGCTTGTTGCGATGAAACTGCCGACAATTATTCTCGTCATTCTTCCTATCGCGGCCCCTGCAATATTTTTTTCTTTGAGTGGTGCGATCTTTTCTGCCTCGCCATTGTTTCAGGAAAATGTGACCGCGGCGTTGCAGAAACTAATGCCATCTTTAATCGCATTGGCCGTGGCTTCTGCACTTGCGTGGATCGGTTTTCATTTGGCACGGCTCGCAAGAAACAATCTCCTTTTGTCAAGGAACGTCAGGCGCGGACCGACATGGGACTGCGGCTACGCAAAGCCGGAAGCCCGTATGCAGTACACCGCAGTTTCGTTTGCACGTCCGGCGGTTGAATTCTTCAGCGGCGAGAATCTGGTAAAGCATAAGCTGCATATCGGACGCGAAATTTACCCTGCAGATTCGTCGATGAAAACTGTCGAACACGATCCTTTCCTTCACAGGGTATTCACGCCACCGGTGCTTCTGCTCATGCGCATTCTGTCAAGGCTGAAACGCTCGACGGCAGTGCGCCTCCAAACCGGAATTTTGTATGTGATCCTTACGGCTATTGCACTTCTGATGTGGTGCCGCTGGGGTTTTCTTGGGTGGCATCTATGAATTACCTTTTGTCAATTCTGTCTCCCATAATCGCGATTCTTCTTGCGCCGATGTTCGTCGGGATCATCTATCGTGCCAGAGCGTTCTTCGCTGGTCGCATCGGTCAACCACTTTTGCAGCCTTACTACGACATCATAAAATTGCTCGACAAGAGTGCGGTTTACAGCATTACAACTGGTCGCGTTTTCAAAATAGGCCCGCTGGTTTGTCTTGTTGCGCCGCTGATCGCGCTTGTGTTTCTGCCGTTTCCTGGCCTCGGTTCCGGCGCATCATTTGCCGGAGATTTCCTTCTGTTTGCGGGGCTATTTGCGATAATGCGTTTCTTCATGGTTGCTGCGGCTCTTGAAACTGGATCGGCATTTGAGGGCATGGGCGCGAGTCGTGTGATTTTCTTTTATGCTCTTGCTGAACCGGTTATGCTTGTGGCACTTGCGGGCCTCGCACGCCTGTCGCACAGTATGAGTCTTGCAGGATTTTTTGCAGACGGATCGAACTTCGCATTCATTCCGCATATCCTTTTAGGCGCTGCGCTGGTTATCATCATGCTTGCAGAAAACGCACGCATACCGATAGATGATCCGACAACACACCTCGAACTGACCATGATCCACGAGGTGATGGTCCTTGATCACAGCGGGCCGGATCTCGCGTTCATCGAATATGGCGCATCTGTCAAGCTGTGGATTTTCGCGCTGCTATTTGTGCGCACGATTGTTCCACAAACTGGAAACATTGGAGCCGACATCGCCGCAGGTTTTGCCTCGATGGCCGCATGCGCAATCATCATCGGAATAACCGAATCGGCGATGGCCCGACTGCGCCTTACGAGAGTGCCTCAGTTGCTGGTGGGCGCGCTGGCATTGGCGATCATGGGCTTTGTCGTTTCAGGATATGTGGGCTGATATGCACGGAACAATTAC
>CAIOZP010000631.1 GCA_903862805.1 uncultured Fibrobacterota bacterium | reverse complement strand
TCTACTTCTTTAGCACTCTGTTAAACCCCGAGTTGTTTTTCCAGCTCGGCAATCTCTCTCGCGAGTTCCGCCGCAACTTTCATATCTTCTCTCGCTACGGCTGCGATCCTTCTGGCATGAAGTTCCAGTAATTTGTACTGATCGGCGGTTGGCTGTTTGGCCTGGCGCACAATTCCTTCGACAATGTCGATGTCGGAGACGGTCGGGTATCCTTCGAGGAAGGAACGGAAATCTGCAACTGCCGGATCGAGATCGTGCGGCGAGTCGTGGGCGTAGAGCATTCGCGGGATCATTTCCTTCATAAGAACCGAGGCGACATCGGTGCCAGGATCATCGAAGCGGCGACCTATGTGTCGGGAAGGAATAGTTTCGACCTGCGAAATAAGCGATTCGATTTCGAGCAGAAGATTCGATGCCTCCTGCTCACGGAACTTGGCCTGATACAGGATAGGAACCGAGTTGATACCAAGATTTGCGTTGGCGACTCCACGGAAGGTTCCGGCAAAAAATATGTCGCCTTCTTCCTGCATGATGTCGCGCTCCGAACCAAAGGGAACTGTTCGTGCGGGCGTTGGAATGAAGTCTTTCAATTCCTCAAGATTGTCGAGCTTTTCGCGAAGCTTTTGCGGATCAAGCGCGCCTTCGATTCCATCGAGATGTTCAATAAAATCATCGAGGTTGCCCTCGAGATCCACGCCGAGTTCCTTCTCAAGAAATTCCTTTATGCCGGTCACATCGCGGTAGTTTCCCTGCACCGCGAGCATGCCGTTATGAACCATCGAATAAACACTGTGGGCCGATCCTTGCAGCAACAAATCGGGAATATCCGCATCGATTTTTGCATAAACAACAAGTCGCCCGTCGAGGTGGTCGGGATCACCTTTTACCTGTTCAACACCAAGAAAACTCATTGGTTCTGACCGCCCTGTTTCTGCCGTTCGATAAGTTGAAGACGTGTGGAAGCGCGGAAAAGCAGGAAGAGCGAGATCATTATCGCAACCTGCCAGAGCCAGCCGATCCGCACACCGGCGATTGCAACGATCATCGTTCCGATTGCAACCGGCGTGAACGCATACGCGCCCCACTTCGCGCAAACCGTGAGAGAGCGGGTGAGTTCGGTGCGGTTGATATAACTGATGATTGCTAATAGAAATACCGATGCCAGCATTGAAAACCCAAACATAACAGCGCGTTGAATGAAAATGTTGAAGATAAGTCCGTATGCATTCAAGTCAAGGAATTCACGGATGCCGGATGGCGTGAACACAATCTGCTCGCCCTCGGCAAGGATCGTTTTGTAAGTGAGTTCGGCTAAAGGATGACCTTCAACAAACAGCCGCATTTTTTCCGGGCCGAGAATCAGCCTCACAGAATTGCGCACCGCTTTGAGCGAGTCGGGCATGATGCTGTCGAGAACGATCAGCGAGTCAGGAAGCGTGTTGTCTTCGGGCGAAGAATACGAAAGCACCGATGCGAGATCAGAGACCTTTGCATTCGGAACAATATGCGGCAAAGCGCCCGGATAGCTCATCTTGCCAGCTGTGATTTTCATGTCGGGAAATGCCGACGACATCACCGCCGGAAGTCCTTCTTCTTTGTCAATCACCAGCCTGTACTGTGCGGCAGTAAGAACAAGCGACGTGACAAGCCAGAGCGTCAACAAATATGCAAATACTCTCGCTCCGGAATACTTCGCGGCTTCCTCATAGAATTTTGAATCGGCAATGCTTCTGTGTATTTCAAGAAAAAATCGCATTTGTCAGACCTTCAGTTTCTTGCCGACAATCGGCGCGTCGAGCTGTGCCACGGTTGCCAATTTTCCGACAAGCGGCCTGGCATAATCGACAAAGTCTTTTGTGGGAAGTGATACATTCATGTCGTAATAATTCTGAGGCATTGATCTCGCCAAACGCGCCACAGATGACAATGGAACGAGTCGGTACTCCACTGCATAATCACCGATGCGTTTGATTGCAACCGATCCGTCACTCTCGCCGAGTACGCCGAACTGCACAGCCTTTTCTCCGACCGACCGCGCTTCGGCGGCATCGACTTCTGATACGCATCCGGCGAACGAGCGTTGGATATAACCGAAGGTGTCGGCTCGAACACGCTTCACTCCGAGCTTGGCCTTAACCAGATCGGAAAGTCTGTCGCCAAGTGCACCGGTGCCGGAAAGCTGCGCGTTGCCATGAGCGTCACGCTCGGTTGATCCGGTCAATACGCTTATCATTGCCTCTCCGTCTGCGTTACGGATTCCTTCCGAAACGGCAATGACGCAACGGCCGAGTCTATCGTAAACCCGCTTGACATCTGCGAGAAATTTCTCTTCTGTAAACGGAACCTCCGGAACATAAACGAGGTGCGGGCCGTCGTCGTTGTACCTCTTGTCAAGCACCGATGCCGCCGTAAGGAAACCGGCATCGCGGCCCATAACTATGCCGATGTAGATCCCGCCAAGTGCGCGGTTGTCGAGGTTCGCGCCTGCAAAGGCCTGGGCAACAAATTTCCCCGCCGATCCAAAGCCAGGGCAGTGATCGGTTTCCCGCAGGTCGTTGTCTATCGTTTTGGGAATGTGAATCACACGCAAATCGTACTGGGCTGCCTGTGCGCTCTCGCTCAAGATGCGACAGGTGTCAGCCGAATCGTTCCCGCCGCAATAAAAGAACCACTTGACATCATGCGACTTGAGCACAGCAAAAATCTTCTCGCAATATGCCGCATCGGGTTTGTCGCGGGTTGAAAGCAGCGCCGAAGAAGGTGTCTGTGCAACCTCGCCGAGATTTTCAAGCGAACATTGCGTCAGGTCAACGAAGTTCTCGTTGATAATCCCGTTTACGCCATTAAGCGCACCGTAAAACCTTTCAACCTGCAAAAAGCGCCTGCTCTCAATCACTGCACCGACAAGGCTCTGATTGATGACGGAAGTCGGTCCGCCACCCTGAGCAATAACAGCATTTCCATGTTTCATATTACGGGAGATCCTGATTAGATTTTTGATTTATTGCTTCACGACGATCATCGGCTCGTAGTATCACGTCCAACACATAACCCAGACTTGAGGACGGGAGCCAATACATTCTTATCTGTCCCGAATTTTATTACGAATTTACACCGCAACACTTCTTATACTTCTTCCCGCTGCCACAGACACATGGATCATTTCTCCCGACCTTCGGGCCGGTAGAAATCACCTGCTCGGGTTTGGGGTGTGTGCCATCGACGAAGTACCAGATATCGTTGATCTTCTCGAACGTGGCGATCTCGTGGTGCCGGATGTATGCGCCTGTTTCTTTATATTGAGCAATGAATTCGACCATACCGGTTTTGCCATCAGCAGCAGTTTCGGTTTTGAGGATTTCAAGGCCGCGCCATGTTGTGTTGTTAGACCACGCGGTCACGGCGGACTCGTCGATCTTGCTGCGGGTTTCTG
>CAIOZP010000630.1 GCA_903862805.1 uncultured Fibrobacterota bacterium | reverse complement strand
TAGAAGATATGGATGACCTCCCGTTCTTTCCTGGGACTGGTTACCCTATAAGTAGTTTTTGAAATTACTTAACAGAACGGGAGGTCTCCATGTCAGAGAAAATAGTTTTTGTGGGCGTCGATGTTGACGACAAGGCGTTTCACATCGCCGGATTAGATCTGGCTATCGGTGAGTTTAGTGAGTCCAAGTGCAAGCCGACGTTTGGAGCGTTGATGCAGAAGCTCGAAAAGTTTCAGGAGGAAGGGTACACGCCGAAGGTATGCTATGAGGCGACGTATCTGGGTTATTCTCTCTGCCGACAGATTCGGGCTTCGGGGATCTGGTGCGATATTATTGCTCCATCGCTAATACCAGAACAGAGTTCTGCACGGGTGAAAACAGATCGCAAAGACAGCTTGAAACTGGCAGAGTACTACGCAAAAGGGCTTCTGACAGCGATTAATATTCCCGATGAAGAGGATGAACAGGTTCGAAGTCTTATCCGGATACGTTCCTTTTTTGTCAATCAGTCCAAAGAATGCAAGCAGGAAATTCTGTCGTTTTGTCGCTACAATAATTTGCACTATCGGAGTGATAATGCAGCATCTTACTGGACGGCCACACATCGAAAGTGGATAGAACAGGAGTTGGTAAAGTTGCCGCTTCCTGCCAAAACATCGGTGGAGGCGCTCATTGAAAATCTTGACCGACTTGCCAAGCATGTGGAATCTTTTGATAAGGAAATAGAATCTCTTTCTCAAAGTGATCGTTATCGCTTGAGGTGCGAGACGCTCTGCTGTTTCAAAGGAATTCAAACGCTCAGCGCAATGACGATCATTACCGAGCTTGGAGATGTCCGCAGGTTCAAACATCCATCAAAACTGGTTTCATATTGCGGAATGGATATTCGGGAGTACAGCTCAGGCGGCAAGGAAAGAAAGATGGGCATTACAAAAATGGGAAATCGACGATTACGAACTGTACTTGTCGAGGCTTGTCAGGTAGCCGACAAAGGAAGCACGATCAGCAAATATCTGAAGGCACGACGGGAGAAGGTTCCAGAAAAATTGTCAGATATAGCCGTGCGCTGCCAGGTTCGGTTGCGCAAGAAGTCAACGAAGATGTTTGTTGCAGGAAAGCACCGAAACAAGATCAAGGTTGCATGCGCACGTGAGTTGACCGGCTTTCTCTGGGAGGCGCTCATGACTGTAGCAGCATAAAAAACAGATTGAAAGAGAATGACAAAATATAGGGGAACAAAATTAAAGGAATAAGGGGAATCGTTTGTAGGTTGCAAAGTCGGTTTAAGAGTATGGTATGAAGTCCTCGGTTAATCCTTGGCTGAAAATGGCCGCTTAGTAGAATGAGGTAAACATGCCGATCGAACTATCTTAATGCGTTAACCAGCACGCGGATATGAGGCTGATAGTTCTCGAAAAAAATCCGGCTTTTGTGACTTGCCAACGGGTCATCCATATGAGGATTACAGGATTTTCAAGTCAAGAGAATCAGGCGACCACGAAGTCGCGGCGGAGCCAATCACGGCTCAGACAATAAAGACAATCCCGCAAACCCTGAAAATCCTGCATCAAACAACAAACAGGCATTTTAAATAGTCACTTCCTTCAAGAAATCAGCTATTTTATTTAACAGGATTAAATGGCATTTAATATGTTAAGGGCTCGTCCCTCCAAGGTTTCTGTACGGGTAACAACATCGGTTTGATTTCATGGCAAAAAAACTCGGCAGCGTTCTGATTGTAGATGACGAAGCGATCATTCGGCAGATGCTTCGTATGGAGATTGAAAACACATACGATGTTTATCTTGCGGAAGATGCGCAGGCGGCGTTTGATATTCTTGCGACCACGCCGATCGATCTGGTGATTTCCGACATAAATCTGCCGGGGCTCAAGGGTTTCGATCTCGTCAAGTTCGTTCGCAAGGAATATCCGAAAACCAAAACCGCGCTTATTACGGCCTATAACGTGAACGATTACATTCGAATGGCACGCGACAACGACATCTCGAATATCATTTCCAAATCGACGCCGTTCAATTTCGACGAATTCAATTCGGTGGTAAAGAATCTTGTGACCGAACAGATCTTCGGGCTTGAGAATTACATGCTTCCCGACTACGAAGTTGTTGCCGAGTTCGACGTAAAATCTTCGGCAGATATGCCGATTGTCGAAAATGAAATCCTCAAGGCGATCTCGCAGTTTTGTGATGCCGAACCGTTTGTAAATCTTTTACTTGAAGAACTGATTTCAAACGCCGTTTATCATGCTCCGGTTGATGAAGATGGAAAAGAAAAGTATCCGAAATATTCGAATGTGGTTTTGCAAGATTCCGAAACCGTGAAGATTCTTGTCGGTCGCGATTCCGAAAAATACGGCGTATCGGTGCTCGATACCAGCGGAAAACTGACCAAGCAGCAAGTGCTTTTCCGCATCGACCGTCATATCAACGGCGAAGGTTTGCTCGACGAAAACGGCCGCGGTCTGCACATGACACGAATCTATTCCGACAGATTTATCATCAACATCCGCCGCAACGTTTCGACCGAAGCAATTTTCATAAACTACATCGACAAGAAATACAAAGGATTCAAACCCCTTTACATCAACGAGATTTGATTTGACAAACGGCAATCGTTTCCTCCGTCGCGCATCGGCGCTTTTTCTACGAACACTTTTCATGACAATGATTTCCGCCGTGGTTTGCGCCGCTTTTGCTGCGGATACGGCCGCTGTTGTACCCGATACATCCATCCCCAAACTGACAAAGCCCGATCTCGCAAAAGTGATGGACGAAAACGACACTCTGCATATTAAAAAGCATTCGGCACTTGGTTCTGCGGCGCTGTCACTTCTGATGCCGGGCGCGGGTCAGCTTCTCTGCCGTAAGCCGGTTAAGGGAGCATTGTTTTTTGTCGCCGAAGGCATTTCGATTGGTGTCACCGTCAATAGATTATGGTTTTACAACCACAACACGATTCCCGATGAAGACAGCGCAAATAGTCTTTATTCCAGAATGGCAAGCACATACCAAATGCATCTTTCCGACAGCGCCAAAGATACGACCGCATGGAAAACATGGAAAGCCGACAGCCTTCCGCTTGTCAACGCAGCATGGGCCAACAAGGCTTATCAGCATGTCAGCACAATGGACACCCGATTTACGGTTCAGCAGGCATTCGCTTGGTGTGTTGGAATTCACGTCTTCAACGTTTTCGATGGGCTTCAGTCGAGCGGAAAATTCACAGACGACCGGCCTCGAAATCCGGGAGTTGCGGCGGCTTTGTCGGCAATTCCTTTGCTCGGACTTGGACAGGTTTATAACGGATCCCTTTCGAAAACCGGCTTGCTTCTGATGGGCGAAGGTTGTCTTGCATACATGGCATGGAACAACCAGACACTTCTAAAGGAATGCGAAAAACAGCGGACAGCTTTGCTTGACACTGTGCGACTTTACAACAAGAATCATCCGGCAGAAAATAAAACGGCACAAGATCTCGGTTATCAGACAACGATTGATAATTGGGCCGGTCAACACGATCAAGTCTTCCACCGGCGAAACGCATATCTCTGGTATCTCGTACTTCTATATTTCTACGGAGTTGGCGATGCCGCCGTAGATGCGCATTTGCACAATTTCAAGGCGAAGATGCGCCTGCAGCCGATTGCCGGACCAACCGCGTCCGGTCGTATGCAGGTAGGAATGAATCTTGCCGGTGATTTCTGAAAGGATCTGTCATGCCTGTAACCCTCAGAGACATTGCTGATCGAGCCAACGTGACCACCGCAACGGTTTCGATGGTCATCAACAACAAGCCGAATATCTCCGACGAAACACGTCAGCGTGTAATGACGATCGCCCGCGAACTCAACTATTATCCGAATTCCATCGCACGAAGTCTTGCCATCAGCAAAAGCAATTCGGTTGGAGTGATCGTTCCGAATCTTGCCTCGTCGTATGTCGTGAGAATCCTTCAGGGAATCAAAAGCACCAACCGCGACATCGAATACACGGTTCAGCTTTTCGATACGATTGGCCAGAAAGAAAGCGAGGCGCAGCTTTTCCAGCGCCTTGCCCGAGAACGCAGAATCGACGGCGCGATCCTTGTCGATCCGGTTTGCTCCGAAGACGAAATGCGCGTTTTCAAGGACGAGATGGTTCCATGTGTCGTGGTGGCGCGGCGCACAACATTTCTTGACACCGTTTTTGTCGATAACCTCGAAGCGGCCCGAAGTGCAACGCAATATCTTCTTGGCAAAAACCACCGCGACATTGCTTGTGTGATTTGCCGTAAAACAAATCTTCCCTGGGAAGATCGCGTCGAAGGTTATCGTTATGCACTTACCGACAGCGGCATACAAGCCAACGATGATTATCTCATCTCCGTTCCCGACGACGGTATGCACGATGGCGAGATTGCATGGACTCGCATCGCGTCAATGAAACGGCGACCGACGGCGGTGTTCGTTCCTGCCGGAGACATGGTTGCGATCGGACTGATGAAAGCTGCCAAGCGCGCCGGTCTGCGCATTCCTCAGGATATTGCAGTCGTGGGTTTTGACGATCTTCCGGCTGCCGAGGTGATTGAACCGGCACTTACAACTGTGCGCCAGCCCAAGCTCGAAATGGGCGATACGGCCATCGGCATGGTAATTGACAAAATAGAAAAGCGTTCACCCGGCGTAACATCGGTGGAACTCCAGACAAAACTTATAGTGAGGGAGTCCGCATGAGAATCACGCCCGATATGCTTGTGAAGCTATATCGCTTGCCGCTGCTTGAAGAAGCCATTGAGCCGCTTGGCGAAAAGGAAATCGTTGTCCGGCGCGCATTTCCGGTGGAAAAGCGGGCGGTTTCAAAATGGGTCGGTGAACATTTCACCGACAACTGGGCATGCGAGGCTGAAAATTCTTTCGCCGCAAATCCGCCGAATATTCACATCGCTGTTCGCGGTGAAACAATACTCGGCTTTGCATGTTACGAAACGACCTTCCGCAACTATTTCGGCCCGACCGGCGTTGACGAGTCGGAACGCCGAACAGGTATCGGTCGCGCGCTGCTGCTCAGCGGACTTTACGTCCTGCGCGACATGGGCTATCGCTATGCGATCATCGGTTATGCCGGTGTTCCGGATTATTACGAAAAAGCAATCGGGGCCGTCGCTATTGACAACGATCCGCGATCAGGCAGCTATGGCGGTATGATCGTATGACACAAACACTTGTTATCGATTCCGAAAAAGCCGGTGTCCGTCTCGATAAATTTCTGCGCAAAGCAATGCCGCACACTCCGCTTGCCATGATTTTCAGTTCACTGCGAACCGGCAAGATCACGGTTGGCGGCAAAAAGAAAAAGCAGGACTACCGCCTTGTCGAAGGTGACGTGATTGAGATTCGTGTTGAAGGTGAAGACGTAGTTTCAAATCGTGTTAATGGTGGTTCCGAAAACGTTCTTGCATCCAACTTCTTCAAAAAGAATTTCCGCGTCGTTTTCGAAGACGACGACATTCTCATCTGCGACAAGCCGGTCGGAATCGTTGTACATTCGGGTGCTGGTCACTCCGGCGAAGATTCTCTTATCTCTTTGGCGCAGGCGTATCTTTCAGGTGGCGGAAAAAGAAAAGCGTCCCCGGCGCTGGTTCATCGTCTCGACCGCGATACCTCCGGTTTAATTCTTATTTCCAAGACAAAAGCCTTCGTTCGTGATTTGACTGATGCGCTTGACAAACGCGAGTCATGCAAGACCTATGCGGTATTGTGCCACGGCCGCCCCGATCCATCGGAAGGATTGATCGACGTTCCGCTCGGCCGTTCCCGCGACGATGAAATGATGCGGGTGGTTCCCGGTAAAGCAGGCCAATCGGCACGAACCAAATTCAAAACGATTCAAACAAAGAACGGCATGTCGCTCGTCGAAGCAACTCTTCTTACAGGGCGAACGCATCAGATTCGCGTTCATTTTGCCTACATCAAATGTCCCGTGGTCGGAGATCGAATTTACGGCAACAAAGAACTTGATGCGAAGGTCGGATGCGCGCCCAGGCTTCATCTTCATGCAATGCGATTGAGTTTTGTTCATCCGAGGTATAACCGGGAAGTGGCGTTTGAGGCGCCGGTTCCCAAGGAGTTCGATTTATCGGATCCGGTTTCAAAACCGAACGGGGTATAGTTTTCCGCCGTTTTTGCTGGTGACTAAAACAAATGAACAGACTTTGTGAGGTCGCATTCTGCACCGATAATTTTCAGGACGTATTGACCGGCGGCAAGATCGTCAGAGATTTTGATAGAAGAAGTTCCGGCACTTAGCACCAACACATTCTTCGAGACACATCGGCCAGTCAACGAAAAAAGCGATACCGAATATCTGCCAGCTACTGGAACCGAAAAGATCAATTCCGATTTGTAAAGCATCGCAGAAATCGATTTCGTTACCAAAGAATTTCTTGCGGATGAAGATACCGAAGGAGATCCGAGATCAAAAGTAATGGATGATCCGACTGCACTCACATTCCTAATATCCAGACCTGAGTAAGATGCGTTCACCCAGGTTGCCGCAGGGCTTGTCAGATCAGAGAATGCTTTGCCATTGATTTGCCGGAAAAAGTCTGTGCTGTCGCCACAGTTCGTTCCTGATTCAATGTCGCTGCGGTTGTCGGCCTGTTCAACAGATAGCAAATATGTGCTCGTGTTGTAGTTGTCGCCGTTGGTGTTGACCCGCCAGATAATCAAACCGGAATCTTTGTACGATCGGAAGCCGCCTTCGCACCGCCGTGCCTCGATGAAATACATCTGAGTCTTATCGAGCGCGTCGCGATACAGACAGACAGACGACAGGTCATTGCATGTGAGTGTAATGCTCGTGTCGTTTGAATATGTGATATCGGTAGGATTGAGCCAGCCGCATTTGTATCGGAAGAAGGGGTTGTATGAAGGTGGATTATGAGCACCAGCATCGAGCGGAGTTGATGGCGTGTCGAGTTCGCGGCAACCGTAACACATCGTGCAATAACGCCCGACACCATAGCCGTTGGCGGAGCTTGCCGGATAGAGGTCGGGAAATCCGCAAAGCATATGGCCGTCTTCGTGGGCGAAGATTCCAAGATCCGGGCCAGGAGGGTCGCCCGGTTTTGATACCGAAGTAAGGTTGCAAATCTGGTACTTGTAAGTCGAAAGACCATTTGCCGTGAAAAGTTCCGGCAAGTAACCGGAATGCGGCCAGAGTCCCTGAGCCCATCCGCTTTGCGGTGTGCCAGCATACATGAAGTTCAATGCCGTTATTACCAGCGTACTGTCGATGTATATGTTGTTCCCGTAGGAAAGCGTGTCGTTGAGTTTGTGAGAGGAAAGCGTCGAGAAGTCGAAGCCCTGATTATTCTTGAGCCATGTCAAAGCTTCAAGGGTCAATGAGTCGCTCCGGTCAGGAGCGCCGATCGTGTCGTACCATGCAAAATTGTGATTGGCGGTATAGTAAGCCGTGACATGATTTGTGTAGTTCAACGCACCAAGAGAAGCGCGGCTGAAGAAATCACGCACCGAGCCATTTGTTTCGTATTGATTGTATCCGACTTGATTGCAAAACGAATCCACGACGCTCTGAGGAACCTCTTCAGGATGGTCGGGGAATTGGATCAGCACTGTCAGTCCGACGATGTTTCCGCTTGGCGTATTGTATTGTGAAACAGCCGCCGTGCTTGCAGCGTTGTGAAATTTTCCCGATGATGACTGGTGGTTGAAAGCGGATCTGACAATTTCTGATTTTGCTATGATGGCAGATTGCTTTATGTCGGCATGAAGATTTTCTGCTGCGAGTGATGATTTTGAAAGGGAAGCTCCGCGATAAATTTCCAGAGGAACAAAATCTGAAGAGTCTGCATTGATGCCAGCATTGTGAATCCATCCATCGGTACCGCGAATAAGCGTCCGTCCGTCCGGTGACTCAACACGCTGGTAATACTCATCACCGAAAACCTTTACAGACACTGTCGATCCATCTGGTTGTTTGAGCAGGAAGGCATTGCCACGCATAGGTGCCGAAAAGATCTGAGCGGCCAAAAGCAATGACAGGCCGATTGTTGCAGGATGTTTCATCTGGTATCTCCAAGCATTAAAATTACGACTACACGACGGCTAAGATATTTATCAACGAACGACATTGCACATTGGAAATGATGGTGTAAAAAAATACCGCTCATTAAAAATGAAGCAGAGAAATGGACATCAAACTCAATATTTGCACTTGTCACGCACCACTGTGATTGAACATAATGGTATTTCTAAAATCGAAGTGGGCAAAAAAATCAGCCTGAGTATATTTTCGAGTCATGGAAAATTCAGAGCCGATCATAATCTTTTCCGCCGAAGATCTTTCGGGTGATCAGAATGTTGCGCCGACTATTTCTGCGTTGAAATCGGCATTGCCGCAGCTGCGGTTTGTGGGCATCGGTGGTCCGGCAATGGTGACGGCGGGTCTTGAACCTGTGCTGCCTTTCGAGCGGTTCAGCGTGATGGGTTTTCAGGAAGTTGTTCCGCGCATTCCGTTCATGCTCGAAGCGCAGTCAACAATGAAGCGCCTTATGAAACGCCTGAAACCGGCGGCGCTTGTCTGCGTCGATTCGTCGGGCTTCAATATGCCGCTTGCGAAGGAAGCCAAGCGTCTCGGCATTCCGGTGATCTGGTTTATCGCGCCGATGTCATGGGCCTGGAAGAAGAACAAACACGTCGCTAATCTTCGCGATCTTGCGTTACAGCTTGCCGTGATTTTTCCCTTCGAAGAAGAGTTCTTCAAAAAGTTTTTTCCACATGTTTGCTTTGTCGGAAACCCTTCTGTCGAAGCGCTTGGTAATGCCGATGCACCGGCGCGTGTTCTGCCGAGCAATAGGCCGGTTCGTCTTGCAATTGTCCCGGGAAGCCGTCGTCAGGAGATAACGAAAATGCTTCCGCTGATGCTTGAAGCTGCTTCCAAACTTCGGCACAATCACCCGAATATCGAGATTCTCGTTTCCAAAAGCCCGAATCAGCCGAAAAAAATGTACGAGCCTTTCCTTGCCGGAACGGATGCGAAACTCTTCGATGGACCAATGATTTCGATGCTTGACGAATGCGACATTGCGGCAGTCACCTCCGGAACTGCTACGCTTCAGACAGCGCTTCGCGGATTGCCGCACGCAGTGGTTTACAAGACATCGGCGATAACTTTCCATATTGTCAAGCGCGCGGTGGATATTCGCTGGATCGGCCTTCCAAACATTGTCGCGCAGAAAACCGTCGTTCCTGAATTGATCCAGGATGCAGCAACGCCCGAAGCTCTTGCCGCTGTTTTCGAAAACTGGCTGAGCAACAACACCGAATATGCAAGAGTTTCCGGCGAGCTTGCGAATCTTCGCGGATCGCTCGGAGCAAAGAAACCCTCTCTCGAACTTGCAGCCATCATTCGCAAGTGCGCTCGAATTTGACCTCGGAATTCATGGTACGGCGATTGTGATTTACTCTCTTTGGATAGAGATCTGATTTGCTATGTGATGAATCTGGAGGAATAAACAGTTGCCTTGAACCATGATTTCCCTGCTTAAAGGATTTTCACGATTTCTAAATCGAAGCACTCCTGAAATCAGATTAATCAAAGGGCAGACGATTTATCTGATTACAGGAAGAACAGGAATTTTGTCTCCATGACCATCTGGCAGCCGTTCTTTCATTGCCCTTCCGTTCATCATTTCCTTTGTCGCAACATACTTGTCGAGGAATGTCACGAGAAGAGATTCCCGATAGCGTGGAAGCGGAAGCGTGACCGGCCACATGTGCTTTGATATTATGTCGCGTTCCATATCGTTGAGCTCGAAGTGTTTAGCAGCATTATCAAGCGCGAGTTTGGGATGCGTGAATGCATGAAGTCCTTTGGCTTTTTCTCCGTTTTCCTGAATGCAGTTACGCCAGTCATAGAGAAAAAAATCGTGCAGCAGAGCGCCGCGTGCTGCGGATCGGTCGTTCATACCAAAGCGTTTGCTGATGCGCCACGCAAGGTAAGAAACAGCCAGAGCATGGTCGAATATCGTTCCCGTGTGATGACGGAATTCCCGGATGCGCATGAATTCTTTGTGCTCAAGTATATCGCGCACAATTTCAAGATATTCGTTTTCTACAAAGCTGGATTTTTCGCACTCTCCCGGACCGGCACCGGGTAGTCGCGGTTGTCCGATCAATTTCAGCTCGCTCATGATTCCTTCGAGGTTGTCGCCGACATTGCTGGTGAGATAGCGACGGAGGTTGGGAAATGAAGTGAGCAGGCGCAGCGTCGATCCGCGCAGATTATCATACGTGGTTTCCGTGAGACTCTGATATTTTTCGTGGATGGTCGAAAGCATTTCCTTGAACTTGTTGAGGGAACGGATCGACCAGAGAAGATCGACCAGCATATAAACACCTATGATGCGGTTCATTATGTGAAGCTGCGTGATTTCAAAGC
>CAIOZP010000629.1 GCA_903862805.1 uncultured Fibrobacterota bacterium | reverse complement strand
TCATGCCATTTTGGAGAGACAAAAGAATCATCAAGCTGGCATTCATCCTTGTAAGTCGAATCAGATATTGTGGATTTTTTTTCAGCATCCATTGATTACGCATCCCTAAAAAGTTATCTACCTGAAATAGAATCTAAAGCCTTCGCAAACTGATCCGGACACGAAGTTCCTCTTCCTTCACAATCAATTCCACGCAGACGTTTCTTTGCTTCCTCGACGGTCATTCCTTCGAGAAGCATGCTGAGACCTTTTGTGTTTCCACCGCAGCCGCCGTCGAAGTTCACGTTATGTACGAGTCCATCGCGAATATCAAAACTGATTTCACTCGTGCAGACACCTTTTGCATTGTATCTGATTTTCCCGTCGCTCATTTTTTCGCCTTTATTTTTTTGCCCATAGCTTTCAGATTCGTGTCATCAGGTGCAACGACAAGGCCGCGCTTGAGCCATGTGTCGGCGTTGATCCAGTCTTTGTCGGCTATGTAGATATTGACCATATTTGCGTAGGCATCGACCACCGTCGGATTCGATTCGACCGCCTTGCTGTAGCAGGTAATTGCACTGTCGAAATCGCCACGCGCTCCGTAAATCGCACCGAGATTGTTCCATGCGCGGTAATGCTTTGAATCGAGTAAAAGCACCTTTTGGTAAAGCGCCTGTGCGGCGGTATCTTTGCCGCCCTGATGAAGATCAACCGCGACATCGAAGATCGAGTCAACAGAATTCAGCCCGGCAGATTGCGAAACCGTTCCGTCGATCTGCGAAGCGGCTTGACGCCTTTCTATGTCGGTATTCTGCAAAGACGGATTGATCGCACGGGCCTTTTGATAATATTTCCACGAGCTGTCCATCTGACCAACATTATACGCCGAAACAGCCACGTTGAAAGGGGCGGTAGCATCTGTCGGACAAAGCTCTGACTGCTCCGAAAAATTGTGCATCGCAGTCGGCCAGTCTTTATTCTTGATTGCGATATTGCCAAGAATGCGAAGCAGGTTTGCGCGATCATCGTTTGTTACTGCAAGCGGAAGCGCAGACTCGGCAGCCTTCTTTGCCGCATCGAATTTCCCTGCATTGAACGAGGCAACAGCAAGGTTGTAAGTCTTCACATAATTACCGGTGTTCTGTGTATTGAGCAATCGCTTGGCAGCAGCATCAAAATGACCGGAAGCGAAATCTATCTGCGACTGAAGATTCTGTTTGTGTTCGCACCACTCACCGGTATCGGGAACATGCGCCAGTGCCGCCGATGCCTTATCGGCATTCTGTTTTGCCGCATATATCGAGGCCATATCGAACCAGTCGTTCACATCTTTTTCGGGAAGCGATTCGTAAAGTACAAGTGACTTCGCGGTGTCTCCGTTGTCGATAAACATCTGCGCAGAAACGCGCTTTGAATCGGGATCGTTGGGAAAATCTTTCGCAAGTATATCGCAGGCCATTTTCATTTCAGATTTGTCGGGGATGCTGCGGGCTGCGGTGAATATCCCGACCGCCGCCTGCATTTTCATCGTCGAGTTCAATGCCATTTTGTACGCGGCGATCGCGTCACGCGGTTTCTTTGTGGCAATGAGTACCCCGCCGATATTTACATGGATCTCGGTGTGTGCCGCATCGTTGTTGAGCGCTGTGTTATACGCATCAAGCGCCTTGTCGTACTGACCATCCTGCTCGTAGGAAAGTCCCATGTTGATCCAGAGCTGACTGTTTCCAGCGTCGCTGTGCGAAAGCTCCGTCCAGATTTTTCTCGCTTCATCGCGATTGCCGCTTTGTCCGAGCATGTAGGCCTGAAGATATTTCGCCGCAGTATTTTTCGGATCAATCGAAAGTGATCTGTCGAGCCACTGTTTTGCATTTGTAAGATCACCGGTTTTCGAGAGCGCCAATGCCGCCTCATAACAGAGACGGGCATCATCGTGTTTCCAGTTCTTCGCCAGATCGACAAGAATCACAGATGCCTGCTGCCAAGCCCCCGCTTCCAAATAGGCAAGCGCAAGTTCGTAATCGGCCTTCTGATCACTTTTGCCCCGCTTGCGCAAATCCTCAAGAACCGCAATCGCCCGATCATATTTGGAAAGCGATTTATAGAACACGGCGAGGTGGCGGACAATCTTCGCATCCTTCTGATTTTCGGGTAATGATTCGAGCGTCTTCACCGCGTTGTCGAATTTGTTCTGATAGTAATAAAGAATCGCAAGCTGAAGCGCGGCATCGCCGCAGTTGTCTTTACACGATGCGAAACT
>CAIOZP010000628.1 GCA_903862805.1 uncultured Fibrobacterota bacterium | reverse complement strand
ACATCGCCGGGGAACTTGAACGAAACCTGGCGAAGGAAACGGTAGTTGATCTCGTAAATAAGTTCCATGTGGCGCGGAAGCAAATGCTTCATCAGTGACACTGGCCAACGCTCCAGCGCTTCCGGCATGAGTGTGTGGTTGGTGTAGGCGAAGGTCTTTGTGCAAATGTCCCAGGCCTTGTCCCATTCGAGGCTGTGCTCGTCGAGAAGCAGGCGAAGCAGTTCGACAATTGAAATGGCCGGATGCGTATCGTTGAGTTGGATTGCATTTTTCTCGGGGAACAGCGAGAAATCTTTGTTGTGTCTTGTAAAACGACGCATGATGTCTTGCAGAGATGCCGAAGTGAAGAAGTACTGCTGCTTGAGGCGCAGTTCTTTTCCGCTATGATTATTATCGTTTGGATAAAGCACCTTCGAGATATTCTCGCTGGAAAGCTTTTCTGTGCAGGCGCCAATGTAGTCGCCCTGATTGAAGTTGCCCAGATCAAACTCGTTGACTGGACGCGCCGACCAGAGACGAAGCGTGTTAACCGTGTTGTTGTCGAAGCCTGGGATCGGGGTGTCGTACGGAATCGCAAATACATCTTCGGTGTCGTCCCAATAAACGCGGAGCTTTCCCTCGTCGTTGTTATGGTACTGAGTGCGGCCGTAGAGTTTAACGCGGAACTTGTATTCAGGACGTTCGATCTCCCACGGGTTTCCCATCGAGAGCCACTGCTCCGGATATTCGACCTGCTGCCCGTTTACGATCTTCTGATTGAAGATACCGAACTCATAGCGGATGCCGTAGCCGACCGCCGGAAGTTCCATCGTTGCCATCGAATCGAGGAAGCACGCGGCCAGACGACCGAGGCCACCGTTGCCCAGGCCAGCATCAAATTCCTGATCCATCAGTTGATCGTAAGACAGGCCGAGCATCTCAAGAGCCTTGCGACCTTCTTCGCGAATGCCCAGATTGGTTACATTGTTTTCGAGCAGACGCCCCATAAGGAATTCGAGCGACAGATAATAGACGCGCTTCACGTTTTCGTCGTGGTACTGCTGCTGTGTTGTGATCCAGCGCTCGATCAAACGATCGCGAACCGCATAAGAAAAGCTGAGGAAGCAGTCATACGGTGTATAGGTATAACGATCCTTTGCTATGTTGTATTCCATTTTGTTGAGGAACCCGTCGGCGAGATCCTTCTCGCTCATACCACGATAGTGCATCTCCCACTTGAGTGTCTTCGCCGGTGCCTGCTCCGCCGCTTTTCCAGTTCCCTTTGCTGCCATTTTCCCTCACTTGAAATTTGAATGGTAACGCGACGGGAAATATACGGTATTGTTTCCGATGCGTCTACCAGTAAAACAGTCTCTTTTGAGGATAAAAAATTCCGGCGGCGCAGTGGTATATATTTTTAGTGGTGCAGTGAAATGTCTGCGTAGACTTTGAAAATGGAAAATGGATGAAGGCCCGACGGCTTAAAATAGTGTTGGTACCAGTGACTCTTGCGGCGCTTGTATGCGGTTGCGGGCACGGATCGACGTTAGACCCAAGCAGCGGCAGCAGCCATTCACGGGATATTCCGACAAACGTAACCGCATCGGACACGCTTAAAGACGGACGTGTCGTGATTACATGGAACAGCGTTGACAGTGCCTCTGGATACTTGGTGTATCGCGTGTCCAATCCGTCAGACACGAATTTCCGGCTGATCTCCGGCGCGGTGGTTCAACCCTCTTTCACCGACACAGAAGTAATAAACGACAGTGTCTATTTCTACAAAGTAAGATCGTTGCTTCTGAATGGTGACACTTCTATTTTCAGCTCGGCTGACGACGGCCGCGCATTGAATCCCGGCGAAAACTACATCGCCAACTTCTCGGCAAGCGCGGGGATCTCCGGCCGGATCGACCTTTCGTGGAATCACCGTGACAGTTCCTCTTTCACAGTCATGCGAAAAAATTTTGGCGACACCGCATGGACAGGAATGCTCTCGGACTCGACCGACAGCACCATCCGTGATACGACCGCTTCCCCCGGCCCGGTTTCATACAAGCTCGTAGTATGGAAAGGAACCACAAGAGTCGGCAGCTACTATTGCAGCGGTTTCCGATCTGTCAACGACACCGAATTTTTCATTGAAGCAAACAAGACGATCGTTCATTCGCAGGGCAAGATCGGAAAAATGGGCGCCCTCGGATCTGAGTCAGATAACGGCGACTCGACCGGTGCCGTGACATACAATTCTGTTTTCGGATCTCCGGTGACCGTGACGATTGACTATGTTGACTACCGTGATTTCTATCTCACGCTCAACGGCCGCCAGTACACATCGATAACAAAAGTTGTTTCGCAGGACGGCACCGTTTCCGACGCAGTGATTGTCTCTGGCATCTATTCCGGACAAATCAGTTATGGCCTGACCGTCACCGGCGGCAAGCCATCTGGCGGAACTTACACCGTGACCCAGACAGGGCAGACCGGAACGGTCATTTCATTTGACAGCGTCAAGCAATACGTTCTTCAATAAACAAACGGCGGGAAAAGCATGATCAATCTCGACTACCTGACCAACCTTGTGGCAAACGGCGGACAGCTTACGTTCACCGCAATTCTCGTAGCTATTGCCGTATCGATGATTCTCGGCGGGCTTCATGCCCTGACACCGGGCCACGGCAAGACCATTGTCGCCGCGTATCTTGTCGGATCGAAAGGCACGGTAAAACATGCCATGCTGCTCGGCATGATCGTCACGATCGCGCATACCGGATCGATTCTTCTGCTCGGTATGCTGGCACTCACCGCCTCGCGGTTCTTCATGCCGGAGATAATCATGCCGGTGATGGAACTCATCTCCGCCGCAATTATTCTGGTACTCGGACTGTTCCTTGTTGTCAAGCGCTTCGGTGAAATGCACCAAGGCTCAGAAGATCATCATCACGGACACGACCACGATCATCATGGTCATTCGCACGACGACCACAACCATGCTCACGATCATCCGCATGAACACAGCCATAGTGAAAGTGTTCATGAGCACCATCATCACAATATCGACCTGAGCCACAGCATCGTCTCCAAACGCAAGCGCACCATGACCCATTCGCATGGCGGCACCTCGCACAGCCACGAGGTTCCGCAGGATTTGCTCGATGGAAAGATTTCGCTCAAATCGCTTATCGCACTTGGAGTCAGCGGAGGAATCGTTCCGTGTCCCGACGCACTTGCGCTCATGTTGCTCGCGCTCTCGCTGAACCGCGTGGTGCTCGGCATGTCGATACTTCTCGCCTTCAGCGTCGGACTTGCAGCTGTGCTTGTCGGAATCGGTATCGCAGTTGTCAAAGGGAAGGGAATCTTCCTCAAAGGCGACACGGCCTCGAAGATCGGTCCTGTGGTTTCATTTGTCAGTGCAATCATCGTGACCTTGCTCGGAACAGGTATGATCGTTTTGATATTTGCCAAACAGCATCTTGCGCAGAAAATCATAGGGATGTTCTGATGATCAAGCGGAATTTTTTCTTGATGAGTATTGCCGTTTTGTCAAGTGTTCCGGCAACTGCACACGACTTCTATTTCAGCAATGCGAGTGCAAAACTTGTCGGACAAACCCTTGCCGGAGAAATCTCAATCACCAAGGAAGACCTTCTTTCCGATCTTGATGACGGCGGCAAAGCTGGTCTCGACAAAAGTGTTCCGGCCTATCTTGCCAAGCGGTTTTACATTGTGCTCGATGGGAAAATCATCGTTGTACCGGAAATCATTTCTACAAAGGAAGCATATCCTTCCCTGAAGATTTCTTTCCGCTTCACACTGCCTAAGGGGACTCAACGGATAGAAATTGTCGATGCGATACTGATCAGAAAATTTCAGAGTCAGCAAAATCTTCTCGCTATCGAAACACCGTGCCGCAAATCAACTCTTGTATTCAATTCGTCATTGATGCGAAAGGCACTCGACATTTCCTGCGGGAAGTGACCCGCGATATTTCGATCCGTGCAGGGAATCCTCTGAACTGTGATTTGAATTTGCTCGTGCTGACAATTTAATAAAAAAGCGGCTGTCGCATACGCAGGACTTATATTGTCGGACTGTTTTTTTGAAACAATTGTAGAGGGCTCGGACAGGCTAATGGCGCAATTGCATGAATTTCACATACCCGTGATGGGAACCGGATTCACTTTTGATTCTCCGATTAAGGTGGCTCCGTACGGAATCGCTTCTGTTGTCTCCTTGGTCGATGACATTCTTGCCGAACAGGCGAGGAAATATTACAGCGCAAAAATTGGCGAGCCATTCACTCCTATTTCTAATGATCATCACGATCCGCGGGCCGCGCGCTTTACCGCATGGCTCGATCTGACCGACAGAATCGTTCAGGCGGAGGTCGAGAAGATCCGCAGAGAGCCATTCGTTCCAGGGTCGCGAATCACTAAATATTTCTCTATGCTTCCTACGGATTCTTCGCTTCGTCGAGATTGGCAGGCAGCTGTTTCAGAGACCGATCCGGCGCGTCGTGCCGATCGTGAAGAAGCACTTCGTGCGGCAGTCTGTGCAGGTAGCATTGACGTGAACATCATGACTAAACTCGATAAAGACAACTGGAAAAACGGTGAGAAACTTCCGCCGGAATACTCCGATGCGCTTGCCGCGTTGCGCGGGTTCGCACGCAGTACCGCACGTGGAGCAATCGTTTTTTCGGCCGGTCTCAACCGGCGCCTTTATTCCTACGCAGAACAATTTCCCGAATTTTATTGCAACGAAATCGGCGAAGTCCAGAAGCGGATCATACTGAAGGTTTCCGACTATCGTTCGGCTGTAACGCAGGGAAAAGTCTTTGCAAAAAAAGGCCTATGGCTCTCAGAGTTCCGCATAGAAAGCGGGCTCAATTGTGGCGGTCATGCCTTTGCCACCGACGGCTTTCTGCTTGGCCCGGTTATGGAAGAGTTCCGCACTCGCCGCGAAGAACTTATCGAAGAGCTTTTCGGCATTTTCACCAAAGCCTGCGAAGCCGCAGGGCGACCGGTTCCAGCCAAACCACCGAAACAGCGAATAACCGTTCAAGGCGGATTGACATCTGCGACTGAGCATGAATTTCTTCTTCGTAAATACGGCGCCGATGCATGCGGATGGGGCTCGCCATTCCTTCTTGTTCCCGAAGCGAGTACGGTTGACGAATGGACAAGAAACCGTCTTGCCGAAGCCGGCCCGAACGAAATTGACATGAGTAATGTGTCTCCGCTCAATGTCATTTTTCAGAATCTTCTTACAAGCAGAAGCGAACTTACACGCAAGAGCCGCATAGAAAAAAATGTTCCCGGTGCGCCGTGTAAAAAAAGCTTTCTAACGCTCAATACAGAATTTACCGAGAAGCCGATTTGTGTCGCATCCCGCGCATATCAGCAGAAAAAATTGGAACAGCTCGGACTTTCTCCTTCCGATCCTGCTGCTGCCGCGATCACCGACAAAGCCTGCATCTGCCATGAGCTTGGTGGATCGGCAGTCATTGCTTATGGTGAAGGTGACGAAACAACGATCAGCACCGCAATCTGTCCCGGTCCGAGTATCATTCCTTTCCGCAAACCATCTTACAGCATTGAAGAAATGATCGACCATATTTACGGTCGGCGTGATCTTACCGAAGGTGTTGACCGTGCGCACTGTCTTGTCACAGAGTTGAGTCTTTATCTTGAACATCTTCGTCGTCGCATTTCACAAAGCCTGCCGCGCATTCCCGAAAAAGAAGCCGCGTCGCTTAAAGAATTCTGCGACAATCTCGGTAAGGGTATCGAATACTACCAAGGAATTCTCGACGATTTCATTACCGAAACCGAAGCCCGTCGCCAAAAAATGGCGGAGGAATTTGCCCGCGGCAAACAAGAGCTTGAACGGCTCCTCGCCGGAATAAATGCCGCAAGCTTGGTCATCACTTCCTGATTTTTCCGCATGGATCTTAGCCGAACCAATGCCATTCAAAAATCAGTTCTGGTGCCTAAAACCCAGATTCGATTTCTGTTAAACAATGTCCTGTCCAACACATATTTTCTTCCGCGAAACGGCAGATGCCAAAGCAGAACAGATCTGACAAGGTGAATTTCAATATGTTAAAAACGTTATTGTGGTACATATTTTTTTGGATATATCTCGTTTTTGCCATGCCATTGTCCATGGTGCTTCCTCTACTTCACCTGCTAAACAGGAAAGGCCTTTATGATCCATACGTGAAGCTCATTACAAAAGGATGGGCGCGACATATTCTGGCAGTTGCCGGCGCCAGAATCAAAATAGACGGACTGGAAAATATTCCTTTGACTAACCGGAGAATCTGTCTTATATCAAATCATCAGGGAGGATTCGATATTCCTATTCTCATCGCTGCAATACCGTTCACATTCGGTTTCGTTGCAAAGAAAGAGCTGGCATTCATCCCGCTTTTGAATCTCTGGATGAAAGGGATAAACTGCATTACCATCAATCGCAGCCGACCACGCGATGCCGTCGATGTGATTTCGCGAGGCGCGGAAAATATTCGTAATGAATATCCAATGGTGATCTTTCCAGAAGGAACGCGCAGTCAGGGTAGTTCGATGAAGCAGTTCAAAGGTGGAAGTATCAAGCTGGCACTGCGTGCAGAGGCAACCATTATTCCTATTACCATAGACGGATCATATCTGCTGAAGGAAGCCAACAACGGCTTGATCACACCGGCGAAGGTAAGGGTGATTATTCACAAACCTGTCGAAACTGCCGGGCTTACCCGTGAAGATGCCGCAGAACTTCCAGAAATTCTCCACGACATTATCGAGTCGCCACTTCGAATAACCTGATCTGGCGTTATCCTTTGCAGGCGGTTAACAACACACGGCAGTCATTCATTCGGCGAAGGCGGGTCATTGCCTTTTCTTTTATCTGACGAGCACGCTCACGGGTCATGCTGAATACCTGACCGATTTCCTCAAGCGTATGAGATCCTCCGCAGCCGATACCGAAGTACATTTGAACAACCTGCCGTTCGCGTTCTGTCAATTTGGCAAGCGTCTTGCTCACGCCGTAACAGATGTTTTCGTCGCCGACAATTTCTTCGGGTGTTTCTGCAAATTCGTCGGCAATGATGTCCATCATGCTTCCGTCTTCGCTTCCACCGACAGGTGCGTCGAGGCTCATGTGTGTATTCCCGATTCGCATCGTGTCAACAACTTCGGTTTCAGGGATTTCCAATTCAAGTGCAATTTCTTCGAATGTTGGCAAGCGGCGGAATCGCTGTTCAAGAGCACCTTGTGCTTTACCGATGCGATGAATTGTCCCGACACGATTCAGGGGCAGTTTGACAATACGCGACTGTTCGGCAAGCGCCTGAAGAATCGCCTGACGAATCCACCAGACCGCATACGAAATGAACTTGAAATTCTTTTTGTCGTCGAAACGTCGCGCAGCTCTAATGAGTCCGAGGTTTCCTTCGTTGATAAGATCAGCAAGCGGCAAACCCTGATTCTGGTAGTTTCGCGCCACGCTGACCACGAAGCGAAGGTTTGCTTTCACAAGCTGCTGGAGAGCGTCGTCGTCTCCCGCTTTGATCTGACGCGCCAACTCACACTCTTCGGCGGTCTTTAGTGTTTTGCTCTTGCCTATCTCTTTTAGATAGATGGCAAGTCCCGAGTCGTCCGTGTCGGATGCCGGTTTGAATGTCGCAGGTGGAGGCATTCTCTTCTCCTTTTGGGAGTGGCTATTTCAAACATCACCATGAAAGCTTTTGCTTTCGACGTTATACTAACATACACAATATCAAGTATGTCAAGGGAAAAAACACACCAGTAATAAAAAAGTTTAAGGCTCGTTCAGAAGTGCTTGGTTTTTATCAGAACCAAGAGATTGTGAGCGCATTGAGTAACCTTTAAGTGCAGATCATATATCGTGAAAAATCAAGCCGAAGATTGAAGCGCGTAAAAAGTGTCAGCAAAAATGCACTTTGACAATTTTTACCTGATAGTTGCTATAAGAAGGTTTATAGCTTCGGCGATCAATAATCAGATGTTTTGGGGAGTCTCCGCGCCCTTCGGCTCCGCTCAGGGTCCAGAGATTCTCGTTCGATGACTGCGTGGAGCAATGTCCTGAGCCGCCGAACTCACCGAAGCGAACAGCTGCTCACTTGCGCGAACTCCTTATATGACTATTGATCGCCAGAGCCAGAATCTTCATTACCTGCAATAAATTTTCCACTGCACTCGCAATCGAATCCCTGCCATCGGAATCCCCCATTTCATCCGCAAAGTTCCATTCCGATCATGAAGAAGCGACTTTGTGCTTTGCTTGCAAGGGGCAATTTTTATCATCGGAATTGAACCAATACCCCAAAATACTGTTTGATTATTTGCTCTCTAAATTTCACAAACGCGTCCTCTTT
>CAIOZP010000627.1 GCA_903862805.1 uncultured Fibrobacterota bacterium | reverse complement strand
GCTCGGCGTTGTCGCCATGCTCGTTGTTATGATCATTCCGATCCCGACATTTCTGCTCGATATTCTGCTTTCGCTCAACCTTTGCATTGCGCTGATCATTCTCCTTGTGTCAATGTACAACCGCGAGGCACTCGACTTTTCTGTGTTCCCTTCACTGCTTCTAACTGTAACGCTTTTTAGACTTTCGTTGAACATTGCAACGACCCGACTGATTCTTTCGAAGGCTGATGCCGGTAGTGTGGTCCACACCTTCGGCACATTTGTGAGCGGCGATAATCCGGTCGTAGGCTTTGTGATATTTCTTATCATCGTACTTATTCAATTCATTGTTATCACGAAGGGCGCGGGGCGAATTGCCGAAGTCGCGGCGCGTTTCACTCTCGATGCTATGCCCGGTAAACAGATGGCGATCGATGCCGATCTCAATGCCGGTCTCATCAATGAGGCGCAGGCCCGCGAACGTCGCAGCAAGATTTCGCGTGAGGCCGATTTCTACGGAGCGATGGATGGCGCGAGCAAGTTTGTAAAGGGCGATGCTGTTGCCGGTATTGTCATCACGATCATCAATATCATCGGCGGATTCATCATTGGTGTTCTTATGCATGGCATGAGTATGCTTGACAGCCTCAACACCTACACGATTCTGACCATTGGCGACGGACTTGTGACACAGATTCCTGCGCTGATGATTTCGACAGGTTCTGGTATTCTGGTCAGCCGTGCGGCGAGTGAAAACAATCTTGGTTCCGATATATCGACACAGCTTCTGTCGAACCCGCGAGTGCTTGGTGTTGCCGGAAGTGTGATGCTGCTCTTTGCGTTCATTCCGGGTTTTCCGCCGCCGCCGTTTCTGATGCTTGGCTTTGTGGCGACCGGCGCGGCCTGGCTTGGTTCGCAGAAGAATAAAACCATCGAGCGCGAAGCCATTGCTGCTTCAAACATTGTCGAGAAACCGCGCGAAGAGAAGCCCGAAGATTTTCTTCATGTCGATCCGATGGAACTTGAGATCGGCTACGGACTCATTCCGCTTGTCGATACCAAGCAGGGCGGTGATCTGCTCGAGCGCATAGGTCAGATTCGCAAACAGCTTGCGGGCGACATTGGTGTGGTCATTCCGCCCATTCGTATTCGTGATAATATTCAACTCAAGCCGAATCAGTACGTCGTAAAGATTCGTACAATTCCGGTGTCGGGTGGCGAGCTGATGAGCGGTGCGTATCTCGCGATGAATCCGGGCAACGCCACTTCGAAGATTCGCGGAATCGAGACAGTTGAGCCGGCCTTTGGTCTGCCTGCGCTCTGGATCACCGAGAGTCAAAAAGAAAACGCCGAGATGGCCGGATACACCGTGGTCGAACTTCCGGCAGTGCTTGCGACCCATATCACCGAGATCATTCGCCGCAACGCCGACGATCTTCTTACCCGCCAGGATGTCTCGAACCTTGTCGCATCTGTCAAGGAATACAATCAGGCGGTGGTTGATGAACTTGTGCCGGGCTTGCTTTCGGTCGGCGAGGTTCATAAGGTTCTGCAGAATCTTTTACGCGAGCGCGTATCCATTCGCGACCTGTCGAAAATTTTCGAGACGCTTTGCGATGTGGCGCGTCGCAGCAAGAGCCCCGATGTTCTTACCGAATACGTGCGCAACGGACTCGCGGCGCAGATATGCGAGACCTACAAGGGCGAAGGCAATGTCATTCAGGTGATCACGATCGATCCGAATCTTGAGGCGCGGCTCGAAGGTTCCATTCAGGAATCCGATGGCAGTTTGCGGCTCAGTCTTTCGCCTTCCGATGCCGGTAGACTCATGGATGCGATCTCGGTTCAATGCGCATCTGTCAAGCAGAGTGGAGACGTGCCGATTGTAATTTGGTCGCCAACGATCCGTCTGCCTCTCAAGCGAATTACCGAAAGCGGCATCGAGGATCTGATCGTTCTTTCATACAACGAAATTGTTTCCGGCATTGATATCCGGTCGGTCGGAATGGTCATGCTCAAATAGTTTCTTTACAAATGCGAATTTTCCAAACAACAATAAAAATTTCAGGATTGACAGATGAGAAAAAGTTCTAAGGAAGTGCGTCAGGAGTTCATTGATTTCTTCAGGTCGAAGGGCCACACATTCGTGCCAAGTGCGCCGGTTGTTCCTTCCGACGATCCGACGCTGCTGTTTACAAATGCTGGCATGAATCAGTTCAAATCGATATTCCTTGGCGAGCCGCGTCCGGGCCTGACCCGCGCCGCAAATTCGCAAAAGTGTATGCGCGTTTCGGGCAAGCACAACGATCTTGAGGAGGTCGGAGTCGATCATTATCATCATACGTTTTTTGAAATGCTTGGCAACTGGTCATTCGGAGACTATTACAAGAAAGACGCGATTTCATGGGCATGGGAACTTCTTACCGATGTGTGGAAACTTCCTAAAGACAAGCTCTATGCGACCGTCTATAAAAACGATGACGAAGCAGAACAGCTTTGGAAGACCATGACCGACATCGACCACGAGCACATTTCGCGTCATGG
>CAIOZP010000626.1 GCA_903862805.1 uncultured Fibrobacterota bacterium | reverse complement strand
TCTCTTTCAAACCGGTTGCATCAACACTTTCGGCAATCTGGCGGGTGGATAATTCGGCAAGCGCGGTGAAAATCAGTTCAGCTTCGCTCATGTGATCACGCAGATTCTGAGCTTTTATTCCCTTGATCTCTTTATGCGCTTTTACTGTAACACCGCTCCACTGCCTATGAATGATATCCGTCAGAAATGCATACTCCTGTTCACCGGTAATTTCGTGATCTTTCCAGTAGTCGGTCAGCTTGTTGCGGGTTTCCTGTCCCATCATCCGCTGCTGAATCCACTTCTCGCTTCTGCCGTGCTGCTGCCAGAATTCACGGGCACGGTCAAGAGAAAGCGCAGGATCATTCATATCCTGAATCCGCTCGTAACCGACCTTTGCCAGCCAGCGTTTGAACGGCTCGGCTTTGGGAGATGGTATCGACTGGATAATGCGAAGAAGCCCTTCGACATTAGTGCAGTCGGTTTCACGGTTCTTTCCATCCGGCGCAATCATTTTCAACTGTCGACAAAGTGTCGACAGTTCAATTCCGTCGTCGCTCTGCACTCTGATCTTCATTTTGAACCAGTAGTCGCGAGCATTGGTGCTGCCGGTAAGAGCCGCGACCACATCAACCACCGAAAAGAACCATGCGCCGCTCTCTTCGTCGAAAACCCGGCGAATCTGTTGCTCATCAAATACTGCGATTGTTGGTTCTTTGGTCATTTAGATACTTTCAATTCTTGTCTGAACCTTGATTTACCCGATTTACTTGATTACCATGATTTTAAGAAGGATTTCTTAATCATGCTAATCCTTCAATTCCATTAATCACTATTCGGACTCCGTTGCAAAGTCTGCATTTGTTGTCTGAACCTTGATTCTCCTGATGCACATGATTTCCTTGATGAAAAGAAGGATTTTTTAATCATGCTAATCCTTTCATCCTAAAAATCATGGTTCAGACAATCATGCTAATCCTTCAATCCTAAAAATCTTGGTTCAGACACTCCTGCAAAGTCTGCATTTGCACAAAATTCAGTTTTTCTGCGACTGCGGAGTCTGCATCGGTTCATTTGTTGCTTTTTCGGCTGTTGTAGAGCTTGCATTTTCTGCCACAGTTTTGCGGCGACGGGCGATGGCCAGCTCGTTGCTCACCAGATTATTTATTGCCGCTGCAGCGTTAAGAATCGCCGTATCTAATGCCTCCTGTGTGGTTCTTATGCAACCAAAAGTTGCAAATTGATAACCAGTTCTACCTGCTTGGTCAAACTCTCCGACTCTTCCGGCATGCAAACCTATTCCATCCCAATTTGGCCCCATGTTAAAGACGTAGTTAGTACTGCCATATTGTTGATATTCGTCCTTACCATGCTTTGTGTGATCTATTGGTCCTTTAACGTTCCGTGTGCCATTGGGAAATCTTCCCTTTTTTTCTACTACCTTTGAATCGACGTTATTAGCTGCTGGAAGTACGCGCAAGAATTCACCATTTTTGCTATACAAAGTTACTGTTTGAGCGGCCCGATTGAAATACGCGCTCAAAAGTCCTTCAAAATCAACAAACCCAACAGGATTTCCTCCAACATAAGAATACGAATCCCAAAATTCCTGTTGAGTATCACTACTCACCCATCTCCCGATCTCTTCGTCAAACTCTTTGCCCGTAAATATCTCCTTCACACCCTCACCACCCGGAGCCATTATCAGATATTTCTTTCCGTAGGCATCAAACATATAAGCCTCGGCGCAAGATCCCGCACCCGATCCGTTCGCCGCCAGCACAAACCGTGTCGATCCGAGGTGGTCTTTTCTTCGGCTTTCACAACTGAAATTGAAATCAAGCGTCTTCATCATGATGGAACTAAAATAAGCGCGGTAATATTCCGAGGCAAATATAAAAGTGAATTTCGGCGATACTGTTGTTTTGCTTTTCGATCAACAATTTCGAGATATTTGTGAATTTTTACAGAGGCTGGTTTTGAAAAATTATGAGGATGATTTCTCAAGTTCCGGCCAGCATCTCCAACTTATGCAACGCAATATCGTTCAGCGGATCGATTGCGACCACCGAGTGATAGACATTCAAAGCGTCGCTTTTTAGACCGAGTTTTTCATAGGCAACGCCGAGTTGAAGCATAGCTCTCACATTTCTTGGATCGCTTGAAAGTGCCTTGCGGAAATACTGGGCGGCTTCTTTGTCGGTGTTGTTCGACAGACAGATAAGACCGATACGGAAGTTTGCCTGCAGATGATCGGATTTCAGTTTCAGCACTGCGAGGAACTGTATCAGCGCACCGGCAGGATCGGCAAACTGGTCGGCCAGCAAAACGCCGAGGTTATAGTGCGTGGTGAAATCATCGGGGTTGATCGACAGCGCCGACTCGTAATATTTGCGGGATTCATCGCGGCGGCCGAGATACTGGCAGACCATTCCCATTCTGCCAAGAGCTTTGCCGTTCATCGGTTCAATCGAGAGCAGATGTCCAAGCGCGACTCCGGCCTTTTGAACATCCAAGCGGGTCAGTTTTGGGCGAAGCATGTACCAGCGTGAAATCTGGTAAAGTCCTTCGGGATAGTTGTCGTCAATCGTCAGGGCCTTGCGGAAATGTGCCTCGGCGCTGTCGGACGTGAGATCGAGGGCCATTTCGATTTCGCCTCTGATGCACCAGCCTTCGGCAATCGCTGGATATTTTTTGTTGCAACTGTCGATAAGAACGGCAGCGGTGCTGACTCTTCCGGCGCGGTACATTGCAAGCGAAAGGCGCGTGTCGGCGAGTCCGTCAATCGAGTCTCCGGTAGATGTTGCGTGCATAGACGAAAGGACATCGACGGCAGAATCATATTCGCCAGCCGAGATAAGACAGGTGCCAAGGTCGAGCTGCGCGCCGCGATCGTTGGGTTCCGATTGTGCTACGCGAATCAGGTGCGCAATACGGTTCTGAAGAGGAGCCGATTTGTCACTGGCGGCGATTTTGTTTGCCTCAATGTCGATCCCAGAAAGTTTTGTTGCGGAATCCTGAGCGAGGAATTTTCCTTTTGCCGCAGTAGCGACCTTGCTCACTTCATGTTTGATTTTCGCCTGGCCAAAATTGACAAACGCGACGATTCCGACAGCTATCAGAAGTGATGCCGCAAACACGATTATCACAATTCGTGTTTCGCCTTCCTTGAGTCCGGGAATTTTTAGTCCGGCCATTTTCACACTCTTTTATTGAAGAACGCCTCTACGAAACAATATCGGCGGATCTTTTGATTTTCTCCACGACATCCTGAAGCACTAACCCCGCAAGAAACATCCCGAAGGTCGCGGTAACATGAACCGTCGATCCGTTGATCTGCTTTTTTAGGCTGCACCATTCGTGCGGATCAAGCTCGGAATCGGCTGCGGCCGACTTCGGGCAGAGGCACTGGCCCGTTCCGCATCCGATTGACGAAGGAAACGGTTCGACCGGCTCTTCTATTGAATATACACATTTGAAATCGAATCCTTTGGCGCGGTTGGGCAGTCTTTCGCGCAGCCGCTTGCGAACGAAGTGTCCAAGTCGGCATCCGTGACTTTTCCAGATGGATGCGGCACGAATTTGCGTGGCATCGATGCGTCCTCCGGCACCGAGCGAGGAAAAAAGCGTGGCACTTGAACCAAGTGTGCGGATCAGCAGTTCCACCTTGCACGAAACGCTGTCGATCGCGTCGATTACATAGTCGTAGTCGGACAGATTGAATTCTTCGGCGGTGTCGCGCGAATAAATTTTCTGAAGGGCCGTGATCTGAAGTGCCGGATTGATAGTCAGCAGCCGGTCTCGCAGTTCAAAGACCTTCACCTTGCCAACATTTTCCGAAGTTGCCATGAGCTGACGGTTCACATTGGTGACACAGATCTGATCGGAATCCACGATCGTGATTTTGCCTACGCCGTTTCGCACAAGAGCCTCGGCGCACCAGCTTCCCACACCACCAACACCGACAACGATCACGTTCTGGCGGGTCATTGCAGCAGTGGCATCGTTGCCGATCACAAGTTCAAGTCGCTGGAAAATTGGAATTGTCATTGGTTAAATATAATCTGCGTATTAACAGGCTACTAAAAAAGTCTCTCCGGAGTCTTTGGGGCTACAAACATCGTGATCATGTGTCAGATCATTTGCCGATATTTTACAAATATCGCCTGCATGACCTTTCTTCGCTCACTCGTTTTCGCTCTCAAATCTTCTCGGAGCTACTTCTTTAGCCCCCAGTTAAGCCGTCCGCCGGAAATCCAAGTTCGATGTTTTGCTCTGTTGGCGCAATTAGTTCAACTGAATATTTGTTTCTGCACTAATAATATCAAAAGTAATTTCAACGGGACGTCATTAATGACCTGTAAGGCTGCTACGGAATCACAACTTCGCATTGCCACAGAATAATTCGGTGTTCTGTCTGAATAAAAAAATTCAAATATATTTGAAATAATTCTGCGAGCCGATAAAATGTTTACTATATTTGATATAAAACAAGCCGTAAAACAGTTTGTTGCAAAGAGTTTGTTCGGATTGCGTGTATAATACAATACTCATGGGGGAAACATGAAAAATCTTGCCGTACTGATTACTGTGTTGTCTTTTTCCGGAATAGGAATCGCTCAAACAATTGAAGGAACTGTAGATCCTCAGCTTCTCATAGACTGGGTAAATGCCCAAAAGGCAGTTCCGGCGAACGTGCTTGTACAGGCAAACGGTCAAAGCGGAAGCTCCGGCACAGGGTTCTGCACACAGTGCAGCAATAGCAATTCGCAACCAACCAACAAACCGAAAACAATAAGTCTATACGGAACTACCGGAACGACAGGAACCGTGTTTTTTGATGCCGACATGGACATAGACTGCGATGCAAGCAATACAGGCGTTTGCAGCGGTAGCGATCCCTCGCATCAAGATATGCTGAGCTGTGACGACTTTTTTAACTGCAGTAGCAATAACGGCGGATCCGTTGATGCGGCAATAACTCCGTTTTATGTTATCCCGGAAGGCTCGCCCATGAGCTACAAAAATCGTGGGATTTCATCAGGTCAGATTGCTGCGGTTATCAATACAAAAAACAACAGCTTAACCTATGCTCCATTCTGTGATGCTGACGGCGTGGCACAGGAAATTGGCGAAGCATCCGCGGCGTTGGCAGCGATTCTCGGAATAGACAATGATCCGAACTCCGGCGGTCAGAGTAGCGGTGTGATGTACGTTATCTTCACCGGCAGTGCTGGGCTTCTTCCTGAAAACAGCATGGCTGATCATCAGGCGGCGATTGACCTTGGCTCGTCTCTTGCCGAGCAACTTTTGGCGACGAGCGCAGTTTACAGGCCGTTGAGTCAGAAGGGTCAGGAATTGTCAGCGTTTCGGATTTCAGGAAAAATACTCAACATAAATGCAAGCGGTAATCACAGCGCTTCTATCTACGGGCTAAACGGCAAAACTGTAATGTCAATGAGCGGAACTGGCGTCGGCAGCTACGATCTTTCGAAGCTTTCTGCTGGAACCTATGTCATCAAAGCAAATATCCAGAATGCAGTATATACGGACAGGCTGATAGTTCAATAACCCTTCCAATTGAAGGGGCTGCCTCAAAACAAGGTGGCCCCTTTTGCCAGAGGTTCTCGCCAGAAAAATTTTGTGACTTATCTCTCGAAAGCGGTTTCTTTCTCTCTACCTGAATGTGGTCGCGCGAATTATATTTTTCTATAGCATTACTGAAATCGAACACAAAATTTTCAAGTCTTTCTTGCC
>CAIOZP010000625.1 GCA_903862805.1 uncultured Fibrobacterota bacterium | reverse complement strand
GGGCTTGCGGCAACAAATTCCCGAATTGTCAAGTGCTCGAATTTTACTGAACAGTTTCACATTTCGGCCCATGTTTCCCGATGCGGCGCGGGTTAGTGCAGACTATCTTTACCACAAGACTTTTTGAGTAAACAAAATTTTTGTGGAGGTTTTATGATTTGTCGTTTAGGTGTTATCTTGGTGATAATCTCAGCAGCCATTTTCTCACTGGCAAATGCGGCTGTGAAGAAGCCGCTGTATGAAGTCTTCACCAGTTCGAGCTGTCCGCCATGCGCATTGGCAAATCCTGTGATCGACAGTCTGTTGCTGAAGAATCCGAGTGCTTTCACTATGATCAAATATCAGATGAATTTCCCTGCACCGGCTGATCCTTATGCGACATCCGAAGGTATGGCCCGTGCGTCATACTATTCTGTGACCGGCATTCCGCAGTTCGAGATTAATGGACACGATACAGATGTTATTGGAATCACTCAGGCGAAACTTGATTCTGCATTACAGATTCAAACAGATATTTCGATAACAGCGAGTGGATCAATTGTCGGTGATAGCGCATTGCTTCATGTGGTTGTTCACGGCTTGACAGGTGCGAATCACGCCGCCGGACTCATTCTGCATACGTCTCTTATCGAAAAAACAACCTATAACAATACAGGAACCAACGGAGAGACCGAGTTCTCCAATGTGATGATGAAGATGATGCCGGATGCTAATGGCTCGACATTGTCGGCGATCAATGATGGCGACAGTGCTGTTTACAATTTTGCTGTTTACATTCCTTCGACGCATGTTGAGAGTAAAAAGAATCTTTCGATAGTGGCCTTTGTTCAGGACAATGCGGATAAGTCGGTGCTTCAATCCGAGATCGCCGATATTCCGGCACCGGTTCTTCCTCCGGCCAAGGTCACGTTTGTGATTCAGACAAATGAGGGTGTCCCGTTAGACTTCGCGTTTTTGACACTTGGGTCAAAAATTCCTGTTGTTACCGATCTTACCGGAACGGCCGTTTACGATAGTGTGGAGCCCGGTACATACAAGCTGATAATAAATAAGTATCAGGTACGTCCGAGAACTCTTTCTGTAACTATCAAATCTGATACGACAATAAATATCACTCTCCCTCCCAACAACGATATCCTTTACGAGGCGTTTAAAGGTGGCAGCACAATTCCAACTGGATGGGCACTAAATTCTTTTGACACTATTGGTAATTCGATAGGCTTTGGCGATGGCGTTGCATTCTATTCAATGCAGAACAAGCCAAAGGACACAATGATTTTGGTAAGCAAGGAACTCGATCTCTCTAATCTCGACAGCATTATTATTTCTGCAACTGTCTTTGGAGATCCGGTAACTACTGTGCCATGCAAGTTTACGTTCGAGATCGGTACCATGGCTTCCCAAACAGATTTTGCTTCCTTTAAAAAAACTTTCTCGATTGACTCACGGCCCGTGTGGGATTCTGCGCATAGAGTGGGAGTGCTTGTAAACAGCTGCGCTATTTCAGATAAATTTGTTGCCTTCCGTTTCAAGGCACTTTCTAACGACACCATTCCGGATCTGTTTGTACTCGATACGGTAATTTTGACAAAGCATTCAACAAGTCCGATTCGTGTTGCAAATGGTTTTGCAGGTCGAGAAATTAAAACCGCAATTATTGGCAGACAACTTTTGATCACGGGTAACGATGTTTCCGAGATCGGCATTTACGACATGAGAGGTCGATTGGTAAGATCGTCAGTGGCTTCCAGTGGAGCCGCCCGCATAGACATAAGCAAGCTTGCACGAACAGGATATGTCCTCGTTATCAAAGCCGGTGGTCAGAAGACTTCACGACCTCTGATGCTGGTCAAGTAAGGGGCAATGACCATGAAGCATCTTTCAGTCGCAATAGTTTTAATGTCTGCTGCAATCTCAAGGGGCGGCTCCTTTACGGTTGATTGCGCGAGTCCATGCATCGTTACAAATGATTCCATGCCTTCGATTCACACAATGATCCACAACATAAGTGCAAATGAAGCGACATATAAAATCGTAAGCGATGGATCAGCGCTTCCTACCGGATGGAAGCTTGCTATCAACGACAGCGGATCAAAAAATCCGCTGTCGTTCGATACCGTTTCTGTGACTGTTCCCGCT
>CAIOZP010000624.1 GCA_903862805.1 uncultured Fibrobacterota bacterium | reverse complement strand
TGCTTTGTGCCGGCTCGAAGGCACTTCCGGTGCTACTGATACTGCTTCCTGTTATTCTGGTCGATGCTTTTTCGATGGAGTGGTTTTGCCGAGCTGGTGGAAGATTTCATCTCATTTCACTCTCTCGGATACTTCAGCCGGCGATTTTCCTTTTGTCAATTGTTGTAACAGTTCACAGCCGACTCGATCTGTTGAATGTTCCGGCTGCATACATGTTTTCGATTGTTATTACAAAGCTCGCCGTGCTTACGAGTCTGCGAATTCCGCTTCGATTATTTACACCGGTCACTCTTGAGAAATGGAAGGTTGAAATTGTTCCGACTCTTACAATTGGCACCGGAGGAATTCTCGCACAGTCAAGTATCACTGCAATTCCTGTTTTGCTCGGTCTTCTCGCCGGTGCTGCAACTGCCGGCCGATATGCGGCGGCATTCAGAATAATCGGATTGTTCATGGCTGCCGACAGAGTCATGTACAGTTTGTTTTTCTCGCGAATCCCGAAGCTCATTTCTATTGACAAAAAGGAAACGTCGCTGCTACTCGGAACAGCGGCATCTGCTGTCACAATTTTTTCTGTGCCGCTTGCACTTGCGGTTTCTGTCTCTGCCGGACCAATGTGCCAATTGATTTTTGGCGACCGATGGGGAAGTGCAGCACCGATGCTTGCAGCAGGCATCTGGTTTCTGCCGCTAACGATGATCAACTCGCTTCATGCATGGGGACTTCTCGCCGCAGGCCGCAACAGACGATACGCTGTCGCGTCTGCTATTGGCGCAGGAACCGGTCTCGTTTCCACATTCCTGCTTGTCAAGTTCGGATCTGCCCCAGCCGCTCCATTTGCCCTTGTGATCAGTGAACTCGCATTTGTTTTTTCTTTCAGGGCGGCATTTATACCGATATGCCGGATTCCTTTGGCGCGGATTTCCATCGTTTCATTTTTAATATGCGCAGCGGTTTTTTCAGCGGATCAGTTCGTGTTGACAGATGCGAATTGGGCCACCAGAATGATTCCGGTTGCGCTGTCAGTCCCGGTTATGATCCTGCTTGCCGCGAGTTCTTTACAGCGTAAAACAATGATAGGAATGGCATGGAAGAACAGCGACTGAGAATCTGCCTGCTTTCTTCAAATACCGGTATTGAAGATATTTTGCGTCAGATAGGCATTTCCTTTTTTGTAGCCGATCATGCAAAAGGTGTTTCGCCTTTTGATGCCTCGGTTCTTATTGTTGGACGGGAGGAATCATCTGCCGATTTGCAACTTGCGAAAAGTTTCCCCGAAGCCGGTGGCGCGATTCTCGATTTGGGTGCCGCCTCAGAAATGCTTACCGGAATACAAGCACAAAAACGAATGCGGAATGTTCTTGCACCCAAAGCTGGTGTTCTTGACCTGCCGGTTTCAGCATTCGATGTCGATGCAGAAGTCGCTCACCTTGGAAGCGGTAGTGACGACTGGTTGAAGATTGACAGAATGGGAATTGCTCCATACTGTTTTCTCGGGCTTGACATAAAGGTAATGGAATCAGATCGACGAACGGCATTCAGACGGGTCGGGCATTTTTCCGGCGTAAAACCAGCAGAAGAAGTTTCACGTTGCGGACACGGCGCTGTTCCATTTCTTTTAGCGGCGATATTGCGCCGTCTCTGCAATGAACGCGGACTTCCGTTCGCACATCGCTGGTATCATCCTGGGCCGCACAGAACAGTTACGCTTTTTCGGCTCGACACAGATTTTTCGGATCGTGACCACATCGAATCTTATCGTACTCTCATAAAAAAACACGGTTTGAAATGCACTTGGTTTCTTCATGCAGGCGCTCATGAAAAATGGCTCGGTCTCTTCAGGAGCTTTGATGAGGACGAGATCGCGCTGCATTGCTATCGGCATTTCAATTCGCATGATGTCAATTTGATGAGAAGCGACATCGACAAAGCGGTTTCGATAATGAAAGCGGCCTATTTGGTTCCTGTTGGGTATGCGGCACCATATGGCCTTTACGACTCGCAGATCGACGCCCATTTGAAAGCAAATGGCATTTCCTATCGCTCGGATTTCGGTCGGGCACACGATGGCCTTCCTGTTTGTGAAAACGGGTTGCTTCAGCTGCCGGTGCATCCGATTTCAATCGGCACGCTCAAATCAGTCAAGGCAGACGAATCTGAAATGGACTTGTATTTTGAGACATCAGTTCAAAAGCTCTCCAGAAGTTTCCGGCCAGTTGCTTTGTACGATCATCCAAATCATGATCTATTTGTCCAATCCGAGAGGATGCTCGGTGTCTTGTCGGCACTTGACGGAATGCGATTGACATTTCGGGAATGGGCAAAATTCTGGAATTCGCGTCTGTCAATTCCAGCGGATCCGGTTCTTTCCGTCGATGGAAAAATCCGTGACGAGAATACAAGTGACGAATTTCCGCTTGCAGTTTATTTGAGAAATTCGCATGATGTCATTTTGCAGAATCGTAACGACATTTTGACCAGACTTGCAGTGGACTTGTCTGTGGCCGAAAAATCTGATGACCTCATTGCACTTCGGCGTTTTGATCTTCAAGCGGCAAAGCGCGGGTTTCTTGCAAAACATTTCTGGCGGAGAACAAGTCCCGACAGAGAGGAGCGGATGAAATGAAAGTCTGTATTGCAGCACCGCAAATAGTGAATCTTGTCGGAGGCGGACTTTCGACACAGATTGACATGACGGTAACTGAGTTGAGACGTCTCGGTATCGACGTGACGTTTCACGATCAATGGCAGAAACACAAGCCCAATGACTTTGATCTGCTTCATGTGTTTCGTGCCGATATTGGCACAATGGGAATTGTGAGATGTTTCTACGACGCCGGTGTTCCAGTGCTTGTTTCACCTGTTTATCTTTGCCAACAGAACCGTTTCTTAGTGAAGACGCAGATGCTGATCGTATCGGTGTTTCACCGTTTGATTCCTCACTTCCGATCCGACTTCGAGGTACTTGCCGATATTTGTTCCATGGCATCGGCGGTCATACCCAACACAAAAGAGGAAGCTGATTTTTTTATCGACTCGATAGGTGTTGATCGGAAAAAAATCAGTATAATCCCGAACGCTGTCGAAGAAAGATTTCAGAATGGAGATCCGCTTGAATTCAAAACGAAATTTTCCATTGAAAGTGATTTCGTTCTTGCCATTGGCGGACTTGGTGCTAAGCGCAAAAATATGTTGAATTTTATTAAGGCGATGAAAATAGCTGGGCTTCCTGCCGTAATACTTGGTGAATCATCGGCGAATGAGTATGGTCGCATTTGTCAATCAGAACTTGAGCGCACACCAAATGTCAGATTGATAAATCATCTGCCACATTCTGGTACGATGCTTGAATCTGCCTATTCCGCTTGCCGTGTCTTTGCAATGCCGTCATATCTTGAAACGCCTGGAATCGCGGCAATGGAAGCGGCTCTTACCGGAGCTGCATTAGTAATTACTCCGAATGGCGGTACGCAGGAATATTTTGAAGAAATGGCAATATATACCGATCCAAAATCGCCGACGAAAATTGCTGCCGATATTTTGACCGCATGGAACAACGACAACGATCCTCAGAAACTTCGCGAACATCTAAGGTCAAAATATTCATGGTCTCGTGTGGCCGAATCTACGCTCACTGTTTATAGAAAAATTCTTGGTAAATGAAAGGATTCCGATGGCTTCCGAACGCATAGTGCATTTGAAGATTGTTCGATCTTCCCGCCATCCCTGGATTTATTCCGGCATGGTTCGCAGACCAGATGAAAACATTCCCGCAGGATCGGTCGTTGAAGTTCGTGATAAAACCGGTGCGTTTGCTGGATGGGGCATTTACGATTCATCGCACGCTGTGGCATTGCGAATTTTTTCTGAAGACCATAATTACAATCCAGGCCCTGAAACTGTCCGTCAGAGACTACAAACTGCAATTGACATGCGGGAATCAATTCTTTGCATAAACAAAGACAGCAATGCGTACCGGCTTGTTCACGGAGAGGCCGATTGTTTCCCTGGATTCATTATTGACAAAATCGGAACGGTCATAGTTATAGAACCTCATGCATCAGGCGATCAGACCATTGGCCTCTGGTTGACCGATGCGCTTAAAGAAATTTATCCGCAATGCCATGTCGGAATTCGCCATGCAAGCGGTGGCCGCGGCAGGAAAACCGGCGCAGCATTTGAGCGCAAAAAAAGCGACGACCTTCCCGACTCGGTTATTGTTAGCGAAAACGGTCTGCAATATCACGTCGATTTTTCGCAGGGTCACAAGACAGGATTTTTCTGCGATCAGCGAGATAATCGGCTTATGATTCGCAAGCTTGCCGGTAATCGCAGGGTTTTTGATTGCTGTTGTTATTCAGGTGGATTTTCGCTTTCTGCATCGGCAGGTGGTGCC
>CAIOZP010000623.1 GCA_903862805.1 uncultured Fibrobacterota bacterium | reverse complement strand
CTGACATCGACAGTTTCCGGATCCAATCTGCACTGGAAAGATATGATCGCCGATTCGGTCTCCGGTGTGTTCGCATTTGTCAATGGCAGGATGTCGTTCAACGGAATGTCTGTAGCAGGATCGGGTAATCTCGATCATGTATTGTCCGGAATGGGAATTGAAGGAATCTCTGCTCCGGCAAAGGTTTCGATCAGCCTGAATGGCCCGATTGACAGCCTTTCCGCGAATGGTTATGCACGGCTTGACAGGCCGGAATACAACGGTGTCTTTCTTTTCGATTCGTGCAAGACCAGAATCGAATCTCAGCCAGGCAGACTGAGATTCGACGACTGTGTGTTTTCACGCGATGCAACAAAAACCTCCGGCGCGATAAAAATCCTGATTGACAAAACGGCAATATGCAGTGACGGCGAACTAACCGTTACCGACACGTCGGGTGTTCAGCGTGGAACTGTTACCTTCTCTATTCCGCGAAGTTCAAAGGATTCGATAAGTGCTTCCGCCAGATGCACCGGTGCTTCGACACGCATCTTTGCCCCGTGGTTCGGAATCCCCGATACCGCAATGCCGCGCGGTACTCTCGACATCACAGCCGATATTTCAGGCGCATATTCAAATCTATCTGGCAATGCAGATATCGGCTTGCACAATTTGAACTACCGGGGAATCACCGGCGAGGCCGAGGAGCGGCTAAATCTTGCCGACAGTCTGCTCACCATCGATGGCACAGTGAAATGTCCCGATGAAATAAAAACTTCGATCCAGCTTTCATTGTGTCCGGCCAGAAACTGGATGATAGACACATCGAACTACCGCCTTTCGTACATCGGCTTCGATGGCAACAACGCCGATGTTGCACCGATTATAAAAGCCTTCTCGCCAAAGAAGCTCGTGATGCCACAGTGTAAAGCCGATCTGACAATGCGATTGCTTTACGGCAATGGCTGGTGGTGGCCTGACGGAAGTATCAATATTGTGGACGCATCGGTAACCAGTTCAGGATTTCCGTTCGCGCTTAGCAATTTTTCGGCAGTGTTCATGGGCTATCGGGGGCACTCGCTTTTCGACATACATGCAGGATCAGTCGGGCTTTACAACACCGTTGCGACCGATGCCAGATTCGGAGGAATGCTTGACAGATCGTACCTCACCATTGATTCCGGTATGGTATTTTTCAGCAACGGTCGGCTTGACATAAGGGGAACGATGCCGATCTCGCCAGCAGCCGACAAAAATCATGCACTCCTCGAAGTACATGCTGACAGCCTTCCTCTCATTTCGTTTAATACCGTTTGGCCGTGGCTCAACGTGAAAAACGGCAAAGCCGATGGAAAGTGTTTTTTCACATACGAAAACAATGCACCACGCATGAACGGGTCAATGGCGATAAGCGGACTCGACATTACACCCGACCAATTGGGTTCAAGCGTCGGGCCGCTTGCCGGATCGGTTCATTGGCATGACGATTCGGTCTTCGTAGATTCGCTCAAGGGCTCGTGGGGGATTGGAAATGTCTGGTCAAGTCTTGTCGGATGCATCGACGGGAAAATGAATCTTCATGGCAGAGCCATGCTGAAGGGACACGGCATTTCGCTCGAACAACCGAGCGGCACCGTCGGTATTGACAGTACGAAACTGGTCTTTGACATTGGAGATCATCTCAAGATTTCAGGAACTGTCGTGCTTGACGAAACGCGATTCTTCCAAACGGTTAATGTAGCTGGGCTTCAGCTGATGCCGCCGGTTGATTCATCGCTTTCAAAGGTTGATCTTGATCTTCGCATGAACCTCGCCGACAAGGTCACCGCAGAACTGAGCTTCGGGCGGCAGGGCGCACGGTCG
>CAIOZP010000622.1 GCA_903862805.1 uncultured Fibrobacterota bacterium | reverse complement strand
AGACGTGTGCTCTTCCGATCCGTAAGTGTCATGATATCGCAATCAAAAGCTCTTCGAAGAAATGCGAGATTGCGAACTCCAACATCAGTGTTGTAATGTGCGTTGTAAGTTACAAGCAAAGGATTCATGCCGTAAACTTTTTTGACTGTATGCACAATGAAGTATGAGTCTCGGGCGCCAGTTACCGGTACAATGCAGTCGTAGTTGTTTCCCGATGTGTTACGAAACGCATCGAAGATACTGCGAAGTTTTTCACCACGTGAGGGCCAATCGAGCACATCTTTTTCTTCGTGGACACGACACCCGCTGCAGATTCCTTCGTCGTCGAAAGTGATCCGTAGTGGGTGCACCTCTGTATATAGACAGCGCTTACACTGTATCATATTTCATCCTTCTCGATCTTGACATAAAGCATGTGTTCAAGTTCTTCGTCAGATTTTTTTATCAAGCGTTGCCGACTGTCGAACAGATGCCCGTTGTATGTCGCATGTGTCTCGAGTCGAACATCGTCGCGACTTTGTCGCAGATGGTGTTTTGCGACAACGACACTATGCTCGGTGAAGTGAAAGAAATTCCCGGCACAAGCGGCAGATGCTCCTGTCGTACTGAAAAGAGTGGCAAAGTCTTCGCCGCTTGCTGCACCTCCGCAAGCAATAACTGGTATAGAAACGTTGGAGCAGACTTCCTTTACAAGCGCGCAATCGTAGCCGGCATAAGATCCATCACGATCAACAGAATTGATAAATAGTTCGCCTGCACCAAGCTCCTGGGCTTTTACTGCTGCCTCAACAACGGAACATTGATCCAACGATTTCGAAAGATGGTTATACGCCATACAGCCATTGTCGGTACGAACAGCATCAATTGAAACAACGACGCATTGATCGCCATACGAGCGAGCAATTTCAGTAATAAGTTTCGGGTTATCGAAAAGTGGCCGATTAACGATCACCTTATCGGCACCGTTGTGCACGAGTTGTCCAGCATCTTCAAGACTTGTCACACCTCCACCCACTGCAAGTGGCACTAGGCACTTTGAGCTGGCTAAACGGATCTGGGCAAAGTCTGGTCGGCGTCCTTCTTTACGAGCAAGAATATCAAGTACTGCGATCTCGTCGATTCCCCAGCTGTTCAGAAATTCGATCGCTGTTGGCAGATCTCCTACAGGAAGATAGCGCTTGAAACCTATACTTTGAACAACAGTCGTGCCGTGGAGCACCAGGCTGGCAATGATTCGTTTTTTCAGCACGTAGCGCCTCCGCTCACAAGAAAGCTCTTGAGCAGACGCAGGCCGCTCAATTGGCTTTTCTCCGGATGAAACTGCACTCCGAAAATGTTTTCTTTCTGTACTGCCGCAACTATTTCAATTCCATAGGAACAGAATGCTCCTACGTATTTTTTCTCGCATTGAAAATGATAGCTGTGATCGAAGTAAAAATGAAACGACGAGCGGGCTCGAGCGAACAGCGGAGCTTCCATATGAACAGCAACATCGTTCCATCCAACATGCGGAACTGAATAGCCTGAAGGCGAAACGATTTTCCTGACAGAGCCGGGTATCCAGCCAAGGCCGGAATGATGTCCATTTTCTTCGGAATATTCTGACAGCATCTGCATGCCGACACAGATTCCAAGAATCGGCTTCCCACCAGCAATAACCTCCGACTCCAAAACTGTCCTAAGATCACGCTGATCGAAGTTCTTCATTGCTTCGTCGAATGCTCCAACGCCAGGAAGAATCAACGCGTCGGCGTTACGTATGTCTGCGAGACGGTCACTTATTCTTACACGACAATCCAGCTTACTAATTGCATTGAAAACCGACTGCGTGTTTCCTACACCATAGTCGATAATGACAACCTTCTTGTGGTTCAAAGTCCATACCCCACTTTGAAAAGCCGCTCGTATTTACCTTCGCGGATTCTTCGAAAAAGCCTTCGGTCGACGCACTTGTCAACGACTTCCCAGAATTGCGCAACCGTGATATCGGTAAAGCTGCAATACGAATCGACGAACTCCGGCATACTTGCGCCATCATATCTCTCGACAATACTAATGGCTTCTTCACGAGTAATACGCCCACACCGGATATCTTCGTTTGCGCAATCGGTCACGCGGCCAAATCCGAATTTCAAATATTTGATCATCTGATTCATCGCCGTCCAGTCATCATCAAGCGCTGTGATTCCCAGATAGTCTCCGATCTGAGACGGGTGTTCGCCGCGAATGTCGAGTCCTCTGAGTGCAGAGAAATTCCCGTTGTCAAGTAGCGACCAATCTTTCCAAAAATACCCGAGAAAAACGATACGTAGATTGGCGCGGACCATTTCTTCGTCGGAAGGATAGCAATACTGGAGAATTTGATTCTTTTTTATTTCATCACTCAGAAGCCAGGAAATGTCTCCACCCTTGAGTGTGTTCATGTGCTTGAGTTTGTTGCCATCACTGCCGGTCTTACCAAGGACACCAAGATCACCAAGCTGATGAGCAGCATTTTCGCCCCACCAGATAAGTGGTATCTGATAAGCAATCGCCAGGCGAGGAACACTGCTGAACAAAGTCAACTCTGTTGATTTGAAACCGTTGACAAATTCAAAAAAACCTTTGCTCATTAGTTTTGGCCAGATGCCCGGAGCTGGGTTGATTGAGATACAGTCGAATCCGAGT
>CAIOZP010000621.1 GCA_903862805.1 uncultured Fibrobacterota bacterium | reverse complement strand
CGACTGTTCTTTGAAGAGTACGGTGGATACGTTCGTCACGCAGTTCGGTCCGTTGCTTCAAACGAAGATGAACGCAAGGAAGTTTTCGGAGATGTCGTGGCGCATGTCTATGCAAAGCGGGTCGCGATTGTGAGCGGGTTCAAAGGGAAGTGCAAATTTTCGACCTATCTTTACGTTATCTGCCGCCGTCATGCGGTTCGATGCATAAAGAAACATCGGCGGGCCGAAGGATCATCTGTCAAAAAAGTTTCGCTTGATACGGTTGTCGAGCTTTTTGCCGGAATGGATCGCGACAGTTTTGCAGAGCTTCGGCCGGTTCTTGCAGAGGCTTTGAACAGTCTTCCCGACGATGACCGGCTTCTTATTGAAATGCTTGTAATTCAGGAATGGCCTGTTGATGATGTTGCAAAACATTTCGGGCTCGGCAGTGCCGGAAGTGTGTATTCGAGAAAGAGCCGTATAATAGATTCGCTGCAGGAAACGGCGAAGCGAATCATGAAGCGTGATGGAATTAGTTGACTGAATGCGAATCTGCCGTGATTGAAAGGTAATGAAATGTTTCTGATGAAAAAAAAGCCCGATGCCGAAACTGTGGCAATGATCGCTGAAGGATCTCTGTGCATCTGTGATCTGCCCGCAAATGTCAGAAAGAATCTGTCTGCCGAAAATGTGGCAGAACTGTCGCTTGCCCGTGAGGTGTCGGCGATTGAACCCGATTCACTTTCGGCAGTCGAAATGTCGCAGGTGATGTCCATCATCGGTAACGAAAAAACTGCGACTCATATAATTTCTCTTTCACTGAAAAAAATCACCGAACCGCTTACACTCGATACCGGCTGGTCGTGCGGAAGTCCGATGTTCGCCATGCGCGATGCGGCGACTGCCGACAGAATCAGTTTCGTGGGCTCGTCAGGGAAACAGCGTGTCCACATGGAACTCGCAAGAACCGCCGACGATGCCGCGGAGCTTCGCATTGGCCTTGGAAACAGCAGCGGTCAACCCGCCGGAATAGACTTCGATGCAGAGCTTGTCTGTGAAGGAAAATTTTCAGAGTCAGTTTCATCGCGTCGCGGATCGTGCGCGGTTTTTCCGGCATTGCCGCCGGGCAATTATCTGCTGCGCATAAAAGACAAATCAAAGTGCATCGACTCTCTGGAGCTGAACATACGCCAATGAGCGTAAGACTTTCCTGCATATTCGAGCTGATTGACACGAAGGGAATCCGTGGATGGCGTGTTATCAATCGTGCCTCAGGCAATTCTCCTTTGTCAACTATTTCCGAAATGCCGGTGCAGAACGTTCCCCAAAGTATTATCGAGAATTTCACCGAATCGCTGGGCCGAAATTCCATTGCAGATGTCTTTGAATCCGGCAGAATCGTAGCGACTCAGCTTTTCCCGAAAAACATTTTTGATCTGATAAATTCGGCAGACGGCGGAGACATCCTTTTTCGCGTACCGGCGGAATGGGCAGATGTTCCATTTGAGCTTTGCGATTGCGGCAGTGGGTTTATCGGCCAGCTATTCGCCGTGGGAACAATCATAGGAGACAGCATTTCTTCTGCGAATTCTTTCGCCTCTGTCAACGATCACGCCGAAGTCCTTTTCGTTGCAACCACAGATGGCACGCCTGCCGCCGCAGTTGAGTGCGGCAGTCTGTCGGCAATGTTCCGCAGACGATTCGCGAGTGCCAGGAACGCCGTTAATCCATCCATCGAAAGACTGCTTGCCGTTCTTTCGCAATCCGGTTTCGCACATATCGCCGGACATGCTTCAGTCGAAGGTCTTCATCTTTCGGACGGTGTTCTCCAGCCTGAGAAAATCGCAGCGCTCAAAAAATCCCCGGCGATGGTTTTCATCAATGCCTGTTCAGCAGGAAAATTAGGCGGAGCAGGAATGAGCGGGCTTGCTGGGGCATTTCTGTCAGTCGGATCCCAGATTGTAATAGCCCCGTTTGTTCCGGTTCGTGATGTCGATGCCCACAATACTGCAACCGGTTTCTACAAACTGCTTCTTGACAAAAAGGGAATGGCTCCGGCTGAGGCAATCCGACGGATCAGATTGACAGATGCTAAGGCCGGACTGATTAATTCGCTTGTCTGCCGGATCTTCGGAGATCCACTGACCTCACTGCCGCTTCCGAAAACCGCTTCTAAAAAATTTCCTTTGATACTGGGCGCTGTCATTGTCGTAGTGATTGCAGTTACGACTTCGGTGATTACCTTTTTGTCAACACAATCCGAGACGGCACCGGTCAATGTTCTTGCCAAAAGCGGAGAGAAACGATTCGCTGAAATTGTCGATTCCTGCAGGTCGGCCGGATCACTTTCCGACTCGTCAACAGGTCGCACGCTTCGTGCAAAGCGGAACGCCGCCATTGTTCTTAGCGGACTTGACAGCCGCCGCTTTGTTTCGACACCAGCCTGCGGCTACTATTATTACAAACTGGATGATGCCTCGTTTGTGATGATCCAGATTGACACTGGAGAAACGCGTGCGCTCTTGCGACTGTCGCAGATCGCAGATGGTTCCGACAGTGCAAAGCTTGTCTGCCTCGCGCTTCGATCCGAAATTTTCGATGCTGCTGATGCTCAGGCTTTGATATTCAAACCGGCGGCGCTTCTGATTTCCGGACACGGCCTTGTCGAATGCGAAAACGGGACAGCACAGATTTCCGGATTGACAAAATGGGAGTCGGTGGTAAATAAAGAAATGAAACGTGAGTCTGCCCAATCCGTGACGCTTGCCGGACGTGATCCGAAGTTCACTGCCATCAGGTTTGTTTCATCCGCCGCAGAAAAAGCGGGAAGGCGTGACTGGGAAAAACTGCTCGCCTCCGATATAACCGCAAGCGGTGATGAAATAGGGAAATGGTGGATTGCACTTTCATCATCAGACAGCGGATTCATTTATGCCGCACCATCGCCGGCGGCGTCTTCACACTTCGCATATGTGTTCGTGCAGGCCGCCGATCCGCTTCACGGCGCGGCTCTTCGCATCGAAGTCGAAAGTGATGCAAACGGTATCTGGAGAGTGTGCTCGGTTTCAGTGATTTGATCACACAGGAGCTTGCGGCTCAACATGAATCGTTATTCTTGATTCACCAATGCGTTTCATAATGGCGCCTTCTATCTCGTGACAGAGGTCGTGTGCGTCAACAATTTTTGTTGAGCCGTCAACCCTGATGTGCACGTCAACTTCATTGCGGTTTCCGCTGCGGCGGGTGCGGAGCTTGTGCCAGCTTGTCACATTTGTGTGTGATTCAATCACAGAAATAATGTTTGCAAGAACGTCTTCGGGAAGACTCTTGTCGAGCAAATCATCCATCGACTTGCGGGTGAGCTCCCATGCGGCGTGGATGATCATTCCGGCAACTGCGATGGCCACGATTGGATCGAGCACGGTCAGGCCGGTGAAGTGAATTGCCAATAGACCAACCGCGACACCGATTGAGGTGACGACATCGGTTGACAGATGAAGTGCGTCGGCCTTTATCGCAACGGAACCGGTTCTTTTCGCTACTGCAAACAGGACTCCCGATACGATCAGATTGACAACGGCCGAAATGGTCATGACCGCTACGCCGAGCCACTCGTACTCGATTTCTATCGGATGGCCTGTGGCAAGTGCGGCGATTTTTTTTATGGCTCCGGCAACGATGAAACCGGCGGCGAGGAAGATCAGAAGTGCCTCGAAGAATCCCGAAAGATTCTCGAACTTGCCGTGACCGAACTGATGATCCTTGTCGGCTGGAATTGCACTCTTGCGAACCGAGATCAGCGTAACAAAGCTTGCTACAAGATCGATCCCTGAATGGATCGCTTCGGAAATGATCGACACCGATCCGGACATGACTCCGACAACAAGTTTGAAGATTACAAGCACGGTGTTCGACGATACAGAAAGAATAGGTGCCGATTGTCGTTTCATTTTCTATCCAATCCGGAAGGCTTTTTCATCCACTTTACAATGTCTTCGAGTGCAACTACGCGCACATCCGGCTTTGCCAATGCGTAGTCGAGAAATTCCTCGATGGCTTCCTGACGTTCGCGTCCACTGATGCATGGCGGGAATTTGTAGGCATCGGTGTAGGCGTCGCAATGCGCGCCGAAGGCCATAGGCGCACGGTTGCCGTTGTAGCGTTTGTCAAGCGTGTACTTGAGTGTCGCGAGAAATTCTGCCTTAGTCATGCGGCAGTCAACGAAGCAGTTCCAGTCGAGTCCGGTTATTTTTCCGTCGGTAGGATTTATTTCTGGATTTCGTTTTGCTATTGATGAGCGCAGTCCCAGAGGAACACCGTATTGCTCGCAGTCCTCATCGGGCGGGACAACAACAACATGCACCGGCACTTCCCAGAGACCAGAATGCTTCCCGACGATTCTCACATTGTCAAGCTTGGAAGATTGCGCCGCGTTACCCGGACTTCCTTCATCCAGCGTATATGGCCAGAGGAATCCATCGGCATCGGTGCCGTCCTGCCAACCTTCTTCGATAGAACAATCGTAGACAAACCCGCGTCTGGACATTGCAGTAAACGCATTGTCGTTGTAATGAAGGTACGGCGCACGAAATCCGGCAAATTCCTTTTTGTCAAGTCCGGCACCGGAAAGATCGGCACATGACGAGGGCAGCGGAAGAGTCAGCAGCTCTTCGCATTTATCAATCTCGGCCAGCCAGTCCTCGACGCTCATGTCGTGTCCGTGCGGATGGCTGTGTGTATGCACGCCGGCCTCGTTGCCGAAGTTTCGCGTTGTGTCGTGCCATGCTTTTTTTACAAGCTCAGGATCATCGCCGATGTAAATGCCCGTGAGGTATCCGGTGGTGTAGTAGTAGCTGGCACGACAGCGCGCTCCATCGAATGTTGCCGCATTGCCTGCTCCTGTCGGATTATTCCTCGAGGCGAATGTTTTGCATCCCCATTCAAGCCCGTTCGGGGATGGCGTTGAAGTCGGCACTTTGCCGGTGTATCCGTTGTCATCAAATCCGATTGATACAAATTGCGGAACCTGCGATGGGCGCAACCCGTTCGGAGGATTGACGGATGGAAGGCATTTGTCTGTGTTCATGATATTTCACTACCGACTTGTTTCAAAATCAATGGCCGGAAAATACATGGCAGGAAAGACTATGTCCAATCGGATTGTGCGAGGTCATTTGTTCAGGCGGTATAGGTTCCCGATACAGTGCTGCCGCCTTCGCCTGTCCAGTTCGTGTGAAAGAACTGACCACGTGCGAGGTCGATCCGTTCGTATGTGTGAGCGCCGAAGTAGTCGCGCTG
>CAIOZP010000620.1 GCA_903862805.1 uncultured Fibrobacterota bacterium | reverse complement strand
TCGCTCGATTTCAATCTGACACAGAATTTTCTGAAAGAGGATTCTCTTACATCGAACAGATTCATTTTTTCGTTGCTCTGTGCCGCCCGCCTCGACTACAAGCGTGATCCGTTTGACTGGGAGAATCGCCTCGATTTCAATCAGGGCATTTCCATTGATTCGCTAAAGCTTTCCACTTTGACAAGCTCCGAAGATGAACTTCGTTTGCAATCGCTGTTCACGTGGAATGTGCTGAAAAGAATCGGCCCCTATGGTCGCATCGAAGCATCGACCGGAGTTGTCCGTGACCGCGCGCATTCGGCTGTTCCCGATACTGCTGCGTATCCATCATTTGTCATACTAAATTCCGACTCGACAATCCGCGATACGAACATTCGCCACCAGAGCACGTTCATAACACAGCCGCATTTCTCGCCTGTCATTTTGGAAGCCGGAACCGGCGTGAATTCCAATATCATTTCGACAAGATGGATCGATGCAAAACTTCTGACCGGCATCGGTTTCACCTACACATTGCGCCGTAACGAATATCTTGTTTGCGATACATCGGTGCTTCACAGCGATTCGGGAAAAGCAGATGCTAAGCAACAAGCTGCATACCAATATTACAACACAATCATGCGCGGATACCCGACGATGCCGCCCATTCTCATGGATAATTCTTACGAAGGATTTGAGGTCGGGCCGGAGGTTCTGCTCGATGCAAACGCCCGCCTTGGCCGATATTTTTCAGTCGCTGCCGAGGCGAAATATTTCGCGCCATTCTCTCGAATAAAAACACCCGACCTCGATATTCGCCTCACACCGCGCTGGCATATCGCCAGCATGATCACGCTCGATTACGAACTTCGTTATCTTCTGGCCCAGCCGACAGATCCGCGCGGTCGTCTCAACGAACTGCATCATAGGATTCTTGTCAGGTTTTCTTTCAACAGTCATTGAACACGGTTTTGTTGAATAATTTTTGGTTCATTTTTCATATACCAAAATCTGATGCAGAGAATATTTTAGAAAAAGTGTCCCTGAAATGTTGTGCAATTTGTCAAGCAAAGGATAAGCAATCCCTGTCATGAAAATTCTTTTCATCTATCCAAAATTCATCAAGTACCTCGAAAGTTTTCCTGAAGTTTCTTTTCCGGGCAGAGATTTGATTCCAGACTATTCGTATCCTCCGGCGCTTGGTATTTCGGTACTTGTTTCGGTGACACCGCAAAAACACGAATGCATCTTTCAGGATGAAAACGTAGAAGCAATCGACTACGAAACCGATGCCGATGTGATCGCGATAAGTTTCTTCACGCCGCAGGCCGGATTCGCATACGACATTTGCAACAAGTTCAAAGCTCTTGGCAAAACAGTTGTCATCGGTGGAGTTCATCCATCGGTGTTCACCGACGAGGCGCAGAACTACGCCGATATAGTTTGTGTTGGCGAAGGCGAGCGCGCGTGGCCGCAGATCCTTTCCGATCTCGAAAATAACTGCGCGAAAAAAATCTACAAGCAGGATTCACCGACCGATCTGAACAGCGTCCCGCTTCCCTCCCGCGAGGTTTATTACAAAAACACCGATCGCTACGGAATACTCATCGACTATCTCGAATTTTCTCGCGGCTGCAATGCGACCTGCGACAGTTGTGTTGTGCCGATTGTTTCGGGGCGGGATTTCCGTTTCAAGAGCATCGAGCGGAATGTACAAAACGCAAACGCGCTCAAATATCCGATGTGCTTCATCGCCGACGACATTGTATTCATGCAGCAGAAAAAAGAAGACCGCAAATATTTGGTCGAACTCTTCAACGAGATAGGCAAAAGCGGATTCGCAAAAAATCATGGCTTCTACATTTCAAGCACAGCAATCTTCCCGCCCGACGAAGAACTCCTTGCCGCGATGCAGTTCGCCGGTGCAACGGTTTCGTATTTCACCTTCGGATTCGATCCGCTCTCGAACATGATTATGGCCGGTTGCCAGGATCGTTTCAGGCAGAAGGTGATCGATCAGGTGAAACAGTTGCAAGACGCCGGGCTGCT
>CAIOZP010000619.1 GCA_903862805.1 uncultured Fibrobacterota bacterium | reverse complement strand
GCGAAGGAAAATTCCGCTCCGCCCGATATGCCGATGGCCTGACCAAATGCACGCCCCGAAAGCTCCGGAGTGTTTTTAGATTGAATGTAATAGCGGCCATCAGCGAAGATGGTCGGCGAAAAACGGTTTATCACAAAGCGCTTGTTGTATCGAAGCAGAACGGCGTTCATGCTCATCGTGCGGTAAGCCGAATTGTCGTAGATTTTGTAGTAAGGATTGTTCGTGGCGGTGCTGATTCCCATTGTCGGATGCGAACTTTCGTGATCCATTCCGAGGGAAAGAGCCGCATCCTTTTCGTCGGAACTTTTGTGAAGAATATCGAAGGTCGCAACTGCGTATCCGCGCCAGTTGTGATTCGGAAATATTCCCTGATTGAAGCGCTTTTCATTTCGCGATTCAAAGAACCCGCCGATGTACACGCGGCCGGGATGAATCTGATCGCCAACCTTGACCGCCGCAGCACCGTTCCATGCAATGGTCGAGGCAACAATATCGGGGTCGGCAATAGGAGTCTGCGCATTTGCAATCGAGAACAATATGACGGTGGCGGCAAATCCTGTTGATGCTGCTTTGGAAAAATCTATCTGACTAAAAAACATATCGCGCCTTTCCATATCTTCGTTTTGAAAATACTTGTACTTGCGCCGACAGTGAGAGGATCTGTAAATTAGTAAACGCATTGACAGGAGTTTTTATGAAAGTCACAGAGTACGAGCCTACCGGTGTAGCGGTGTTCGATGTGGACGTGAGTCTCATGCAGGAGGCAGGGACGACATTCCGCAACCGACTTGATGACGTGATTTCACGTGGCTACAGAAATATTGTGCTCGACATGACCAACACATCCTACATGAACAGCGTCAGCATCTCAATAATGCTCGAAGCCCAGCGGAAGCTGAAAGACTCCGGCGGCGATATTGTTCTCTCAAATGTCAATCAGCTCATACGGAATCTTTTTGAAATTACAAATATGACCTCGATAATCCGGATCCTGCCCGACAACGAATCTGCCCTCCATGAATTCAGGAAAGCAATATGAACCATTGCGACATCGGCCTTGTCGGCCTTGCGGTAATGGGCGAAAATCTTGCCCTGAATATCGAGAGCCGTGGGTTTTCGGTGGCGGTGTTCAACCGTTCGTTTGACAAGACAAGAATCTTTGCCGAAGGTCGCGGTGCCGGTCTCAGATTCACGGCGGCATCAACCGTCGGGGATCTTGTCGCATCCATCAGGCGACCGCGCAGGATCATCCTCATGGTGAAAGCAGGTTCGGCAGTTGACGAAATGATCGCCTCGCTTCTGCCTCTGCTCGAAATCGGCGACGTGATTATCGACGGCGGCAATTCCCACTGGCCCGATACCGAACGGCGTATGGATCTCTGCACGAAGTCCGGCATATTCTTCGTCGGCTCCGGAATTTCCGGCGGCGAGGAAGGCGCACTTCACGGGCCGTCGATCATGCCAGGCGGAAACCCGCAGGCATGGCCGATCATCTCTGATGTATTCACCGCCATCGCCGCAAAAGCACCCGACGGAAGTCCGTGCTGCGCATGGACCGGCTCAGGCGGCGCAGGGCATTTCGTGAAGATGATCCACAACGGAATCGAGTACGGCGACATGCAGATCATCTGCGAAGCCTACGATATAATGCGCCGCAGATTCGGCATGAGCAACGACGAGATAGCTGCCGTATTCAGGAGCTGGAACGGCGGCGTGCTCTCGAGCTATCTAATAGAAATCACCGCCGATATTCTCACGCACCGTGAGGACGATGGGCGTTTCACCGTCGATGTAATCCTCGACGCAGCCGGACAAAAAGGCACCGGCAAATGGACGGTTCAGGCCGCGCTCGACTTCGGCGTTCCGCTTACCTTAATAACCGAAGCTGTTTCGGCGAGAAGTCTTTCGGCCGCGTTGGCACAGCGCCACAGTGCCGCCCAGCTTTACAAAACAGGAATAACAAAACAGCCCGCGGCAAAAGCCGACATCGACAATCTCATGTATGCTGTTTATGCGGCGAAGATCTCTTCCTATGCGCAGGGTTTCGCTCTGCTTGCCGAGGCTTCGGCGGAAAAAGGCTGGGATCTCGACCTTGCATCCATAGCAAAAATCTGGCGCGCCGGATGCATAATCCGCTCGGCATTCCTCGATAAAATCGCAAGCGCTTTCGAGCAAGACCGTGCCTTGCCGAATCTCGTAGTCGATCAATATTTCTCCGGCGAAATGAACTCGGCTCTTGCCGGATGGCGGCAGACAGTTTCGCTCGCCGTGCTTTCCGGTATTCCTGTTCCGTCAATCTCGTCGGCG
>CAIOZP010000618.1 GCA_903862805.1 uncultured Fibrobacterota bacterium | reverse complement strand
ATGTCGAATTCGTATTTGAAATCACGCGTGAAAAACCGTGGAAACATTATGTAACTCGATGCACTGCCGCTGCACATGAGACGACCGCCTTCGACCTTCCACAAGCGACCTTCGAGCGTGGGCGCTTCGGGGCTGCGGACGCGCCAATCGTCGATCTGCTCGGCGTTAGAGAAGTCTTCCGAATCAACGAGCTGCCAATGCGAGCGCTCAAGACGATTTTGAAAATTGAGCACGATCACAAGCACCGCAAGAAAGACGACAACAATCGTCCCGATTATGAATTTGGCGGAATTCTTTTTAACATAGTGAATGGCTTTCGACGCGGCGTTGGGGCGCGTTGCAAGAACCGGTTCACCGCTCTGGTATCGGCGGATGTCATCAGCAAATGCCTTCATATTTGCATAACGATCATCCGGATCGGCGGCTATGGACTTCAGCGTTATTGCCTCAACCTCCGGCGGAAGCCATGCGGCAAGCTTGCTCGGTGGAACCGGATTCGCCTCGACCACGTTTCGTGTTGTCTGGATTAATGATCGTGGATCGAGGTATGGATTCGTGAATGTCAACATTTCGTAAAGCATGATCCCGAGGGAGCAGATATCGCTTCGGGCATCGACCGCCGTGCCGAGAACACGTTCGGGCGCCATGTAGGCAGGTGATCCGACAATCTCGCCGGTCTGCGTTAGATTGTTGTCCTCTTCGGAACCGCCAAGCGCTTTTGCCAGACCGAAATCGATCAGGATCGGCGTTCGGTTGTCGCGCATGATTACGTTATTCAGCTTGAGATCTCGGTGCAGAATGAGCTGGTCGTGGGCATATTGAAGCGCATCGGCAAGGCAGGCGATTATTTCAAGAACCTCGACGAGTTTCGGTTTGTCTTCGTGAAGATAGTAGTAAAGATTTTTCCCGTTGATGAAATCCATTGCTATGAAGTAGATGTCGTTTTCGGCAACAACTTCGTGGATGTTCACGATGTTCGGATGGGAAAGCTTGGCAACCGCATGAGCCTCGGAAAGAAAGCGGTCGATGAAATTGCGGCGGATGGTCACATTTGCGGGAAGAACCTTGAGCGCAACAACTCGGTCGAGATCGAGCTGAATCGCCTTGTAAACCACGGCCATGCCGCCGCGGTCGGCTTCTTCGATGATGCGATATTTGCCGAGGATTGATCCGGCATCAAGAAATGTGCGCTCGAAGGAATCATAGACGTTGCCTATCTTCAACCGGCTGTCGGCGGGAAACGCTGCGAAAAGATTTGCGACTTTGTCTGGTTTTTCCATCGGATGCACTGTTCAGATTCGGCGTTTCCAATTAGTCAATAGAACTAATCTATTACATTATCTCGAGGTCGGCAGGATTGCTTTGCGCTTATTTACGAAATAGTGGTTTTTGTTCCCTTTTGATACCACTATTTCCACTTTCAATCAAAATAAATGTTGCATAAAAATATTTATCCTCTATATTTCATTTAGTAGTTGAGTTGATCGGTAAATTATCTGAAAATCGACCAGAATTATATCTTTATTTGGAGGGAACTATGTTCAAATCGCTTTTTGCAGTGGCCGCGTTTGCGGCGATTGCCGGAACCGCGAATCCGGCAGGTGCAACAACAATGCTCGAATGGCTCGACTGCCTCACCTGACCGAGTCAGGCAAGCAGTGCTTTGCATGAAAACAGCTTGGACAGCACATTAGGCGACTCCCTGATTTCTCTTACCTACTTTGTTTCCGACATGGGAACACCTGCCGACCTCGTCAATGACGCTTATTACAGAGCCAAGACCTCATACTATGCTTTCGCGATGGGCGGATCGGTAATAAACGGCACAATTATCTCCGGACAGCAGTCTGCCCTTTCGGTAGATACGCTCAGGGCACATCAGATGTCCTCCGCCGCAGAGTTTTCAGTTACCTGTCAACCGGTCGGAACGGGTCGGAAGACTTCTTCCATATCGGTAAAGATGACTGCCGATGCAAATATTCCAGCAGGAATGTCTCTTTTAGCTGTGGTGGTCGAGACTCATTTCGACATGGTCGCAGTTTACGGCGCGGCAACAAGCAACGGCCAGACTTTCGTGCGCGACGTAGTCCGCGGAATACTTCCCGACAGTTTCGGGACGGTTATTCCTGCAATGGGTACCGGAGAAACAGCATCGTTCAGCTTCTCCTATACACGCGACACTGCGTTCCAGAATGCCGACAGCCTGCGACTCGTTCTGTGGCTCCAGGACAGCGCGACAAAAACCATTTCCTCGGCCTACAGAACGCATTCCTCAATCTTCCCGATCTCGACACCAATCGAATATCGCGCTTTGTCAGAAAATTCCGCTTTGAAAATCCGCCGATCGGCAGACGGAATACTTTCTGTGACACCGCAATGTTCGGGAATGCACGAAATATCGGTGTTTGATCTGCGGGGCCAAAGGATTTTCCACAGTAGCATCCAGTCCACAGACGGAAAATCGTTCTCCATCAACACCTCAGAATTTCATGGCGCAGCTTATGTTGTGCGGATGAAAGATGCCAGCGGGGAAAGCTCTGCGAAGATTATCGCGGGCAAGTGATTTTGTGAAAATTTCTGATTTATGATCGAAAGAGGCGATGTCTGATAAGAGATGTCGCCTCTTTTTTTTCTTCCCCCGACTGTCGGCGAAGTGTTT